>JAZDOF010000030.1:0-2987 GCA_043799015.1 Pseudomonadota bacterium
ATCAAGCCGGGCAACATCATTATTCAGGACGAGGACCGGGTAAGGATCGTGGATTTCGGCTTCGCCTGTCCGCCGGGGACCAAGGCTGAACACATAATGGGGACCACCCGTTATCTGGCGCCCGAGCTTATTAGGTCCCAACCGGTGGATGAGCGCGCGGACATCTATTCATTGGGAATAATGGCCTACGAGATGTTTACCGGGCACCACCCATGCAGCGAAAAAGAGACCATGGACATACTTATGTGGCACATAAGGACCGATTTGAAGGACCCCAAGAAGGTCTGTCCCAGTCTACCGGAAGCCCTAGCCAACATCATCATTCGCTCCTCCCGCCGCGACCCGGACGCTCGGTACAAGGATCTGGAACAGATCCTTTACGACCTCCAGCCCATGGCCGAAATAATGGGAATACAACCATCGGTTAGGCGCAATCCGGCTCGGCTCAACATGACCGGGATGTTCCTGTTCTATCACGATGAACACCATCGACTGGTTCAACGGCTGATTAAGGAGTTCGGACGGGAGTTGGAAAAGGTCGGGGCCAGGCTGAAGATAGCCGACTTTAGAGGGATTCAAGAGTAGGAGACCGTTCCATGAATCGGCTCATGGTCGTTGAAAAAAGTAATGCCCGTTTTGGGGCGTAACCTATCGTGGAACGGGCCCTCGTAAAACGCGATAAAGCCGCCGAGGAATCTCGTACGGTACCATATTCTTATGGCTTATCAGTGGCTCTTGGGGCATTTGGGAAGCTTGCGGGACACTTCCATCACAGTGTCGCACAAATCGTCCAGGCAATCCTCCAGGACCTGCGGGGTCCCGGGCAAACCCTCCGTCAGACTGCTGATGTCTCTCCCCAACGCCCTGAGTCCTGCGAGAAGCTCCGCCAGCTTATTCTGAAGTTCATGGCGATCGTACCCCTGACATTCAAAAGGCGCGGGCTCGACCATCGGCGTGTCGGCTCCATGATCCCGGTTCCAGACCAGTGCTTGTTGGACCAAGTCCACAAGCTCTTGTGCTTCGTACGGCTTGCTCAGTAAGCCGAATATGCCGGAGGGAGGCATTTCGGCCGGATGCTGCCCGGTTATGACGATTATCGGAATGTTTAACTTCTTGGCACGCAATTCGTCGGCAAGGTCGATGCCGTTTCCATCCGGAAGCTGAAAATCGGTCACAAGTACCGAGAAAGGCCGCCTTCCCATTTCGCGTCTCGCCTCATCACAGGATTTTACGATTACTACGCGTATACCCTCGATGTCTCGCTCAAGATTTCGGCCCGTAAAGTAGGCCAAACTGACGTTGTCATCGACCAGCAGTATGTTTCTTGTCACTTCAGCGCCTCTCCGGCCCGGGGTAGTATTCTACGGACCGACTAAAGGAACCCTTGCCGAATTTCATGCCGCCGCACCGGCTTCATCCTACTTCGCACGTCCCACCGGCCGGCGGCGGCCGATGCCGCAACCGCTCCCATGTCGAAGACAAGCAATGATCATGCCTGGACGGTGTAATGGGCGATTTTGACCGGCCCCCTGTTAATTACGGTATGATAGCGGTCTTCATCCTATCGGTAACGATCACATGGCCGGTTCGACCCGGAACGACGGAGTCAGGAACACGCCTACCGATTCATGGGTCGCATGAATAGCGGCTACGGAGACCGTCATGCGTTTGAATAGCACGCATCAAGACCGATATCGTGCGTGACGATCACTCATCCAAGCCTACCGACTTCATCTGATAGGCCAACGCGTGACGGCTGATCCCCAATAGCTCGGCGGCGACTCGTTTGCTCCCACCGGATCGACGCAGCGCCTCAAGAACCAGTGAACGTCTCATGTCACGGGCCACATCGTGGATGGACCGGCCTTGTGGAAATGTTACGGAGTAAGACCAAAGCTCTCGGTTGGATTGAAACCCCAAAGAACGGACCGTTATGTGGCGTGATCCCGACAGCATGAGTGCCCTTTCCAGGACGTTTCGCAGTTCCCTTACGTTACCCGGCCAGTGATACCCCGCCAAGGCGTCAAGAGCCGGCTGGTCCACTTTGGGACACTCCGGCAGACCCAGGTCATCGGCCAAGCATTCCAGGACTTCCGTCACCAGGGTCGGCAGGTCCTGCTGACGGCTTCGCAGAGGAGGCACAAGAATGGAAATTACGTTAAGCCGGTAATAGAGATCTCGCCTGAATCTGTTCTCGGCCGCTTCCGTCTCCAGGTCTCGGTTGGTGGCCGCGATCAGCCTGGCATTGACCCTGATCTGCGACTCCCCTCCCACTCTCGTAAACGTTCGGGTATCAAGAAACGTCAGGAGCTTTGCCTGCATGGTCATGGAAAGCTCGCCGATCTCGTTAAGAAGCAGTGTTCCTCCCTCAGCAAGCTCCAGTAACCCCCGCTTGCGGCCTCGTGCGCCCGTGAATGCGCCGGGCTCGTGACCGAACAACTCCGACTCGGCCAGTTCGGATGAGACCGCCGCGCAGTTCAACGCGAAAAACGGCCCCCCCGACCGCCTGGACCGGTCATGGATGTACCTCGCCAGGACATCTTTTCCGCTCCCGCTTTCGCCCAGCAGGAGCACGATACTGTCTCCCTGGGCCGCCTGCTCCGCCTGGTTGAGCGCACCTCGCATGGCTTCGGACTTGTACTGATACCCCATACCCACGGGTTGATCGGCCGATCTCTTATATTTTCGGCTTCCCCCGCTGCGCAATACGCTTATCTCTTCTTCTCTCAGCCTGTCGCGCAGAGCATTGCGAACAGCGACCAGCAGTTCATCGGGCTCAAAGGGTTTGGTGAGGTAATCGCAGGCGCCGAGCCGTGTCGATTCAACCGCGGATCTGATGGAACCGAAGGCGGTGATTATTATGTATCGACCTCGGGGGTAGCGTTCAAGCAATTCCGACAGCAAGACCGTGCCGTCCGCGTCGGGCAGTTTGAGGTCTATAAGAACCACATCCGGGTAGAAGGTGTTTACGGCACGGTGAGCTTCCG
>JAZDOF010000844.1:0-2591 GCA_043799015.1 Pseudomonadota bacterium
TATTATAGTAGGCATGTTTGCATAATTCGTCAACATGACCTCCTTGCCCGATTATTCTGTTTGAAGTAAGTGTAGGAAACGAATGAGGACGACGAATGAAAGACTATCACATCAACGTGTTCTATGGCGAGGAGGATGAAGGTTACATTGCGGACATCCCCGACCTGCGGCATTGTTCCGCTTTCGGATCAACGCCGGAAGAAGCCTTACGAGAGTTGCTCAAGGCCAAAGAGGCATGGCTTGCAGCCGCTCGGGAGAACAACAGGCCCATACCCGAACCTGCTTATCGTCCCGTGATCTATCAGACGGCGTGAATTGGAGGCGTCGGTGCGGCGGCTGGAGATTCAAGAAATCCGCCGACTCGACTATAGTGAAGCTAAGGAAGTCTTTGCCCTAACCAAGCGGAGACGGTTGTTGTCGCTACCCCCTCGTACGGAGGTCCATCGATGAGCAGACATGATGACGGTTCCTTGCTTCAAGTCTCGCTTGAAGATGAAGCAATCGGTGCAGGAGGACCGGCTTCCGGAATTGAAGAACTAGCCCAGGCCCAAGGTGTGGGACCGTTGAAGGACGTCACCGTTCTTTTGGGAACTTGGCCCGGCGAGCTGGACGACGGTTTTGAGAATGAGATACGGTCGCTGAGAAATCAGGGTCCGGCTGGAGGCAGTCGATTGTGACCGAGATGAAGGTACTCGTGGACACTAATGTGGTTTAGTACGTTATGAAGGGCCGACCCATTTCCTGCCATGATGCCTGGATCGCTGCATGTGGGGTGCGGCATGGAGTTCCGCTTGTCACCCATAACGCCGCGGACTTCCACGAAATCATGGGATTGGAAGTCCGGTCGGAAACGTGGGAGGCTCGGTAGCGGATCCGGCTTCTCTGCGGAAAAAGCCAAATGAGGCGGGGCGGATACAGGCCGCCCACTGAAGGCGAATCATGAAACTCAATACCGACCCCGAAGGCGACGCACCGTATCTCACGCTGCAAGTCACGGAAGTAACAACATCCCCGGAAGAGTCTCCCGGCATCGTCGTGGACAACAGCGTCGACTACAAGATCATGGGTATCGCGGGCCCCGCAGCAATGGGCCTGAATCATAGGACAACGCGCTGTGAAACTACCAAATGGAACAATAGGGTTGGTTGAGCGCGACAAGGTTGTCAATTACCCTATGAATACTAGGCACCCTGACGGGGCGGGTAAGGCTCGTTTCTTCGCATCGTTGGGGTTCCGGCAGGAACATTGGCTTGAATTGGCAACGTCCCGGGTGGCGTTGCTGAAGAAGGTCGTGTCACTCAGGTCGTTGAATCGGCCCATGGGACGAAGTATATTGTGGATGGGCCGTTGCGTGCCCCCAACGGTGGGACCGTAACGGTGCGCTCCGTGTGGATTCGAGAGCCCGGACGGGAACGACCTCGGCTCATAACCGCATATCCGCTGGAGGTATGAATCCATGCAGATCGAGGAACATGAACGCGTGGTCTTGAATGTGCCCATTCCAAGCGAAAGCCTCGAAGCGGGCGACGTCGGCACGGTGGTCCATGTATACGTTGATGCGCCGGCATACGAAGTCGAATTTACCTTACCGAACGGCCACATGCCTGCCGTCGTGACCCTGGAAGCGGATCAGGTGGTTCCCGTTGCCCGCAAGGATATCTCCAGGGATCCGGCAATGTCGGCCGGCCTGTAGGGCCTCACTTCGGATGGACGAAAGAGGGTAATATGCACAAGGAGTAGACTCAATGAGTGTGGAAGAACTGCAGGCCGAAGCTATGAAGCTGAGCCCGGAAGCCCGTGCTCGACTGGCACATGCCTTATTGTTGAGTTTGGATGAACTCTCGGACGCCGATATTGAGGAGCTTTGGATGGATGAGGCAATCCGGCGTGATGAAGAGATCGATGCCGGCACGACCGAGTTGAGGTCTGCCGATGAGGTGTTTCGATCCGCGCGGCGCTGCTGCCGTGAACTACACCCTACAATTTCATATCGAAGCGGAAATCGAAATGAACGAAGCCGCGGCGTACCTGGAACGTGAGTTTCCCGGTCTCGGCGGATTTTTCCTCGTGGCCGTCGAGAAGGCAGTCAACCATATTCGCCTGTTCCCGGAGGCCGCCGTACTCATACGCGGACGTGCACGGCGCCGGCCGGTGCCACGGTTTCCATACTCGACAGTCTATTCGATTCGCAATACGCAGATAAGAATCTTGGCCGTATCGCACCAAAAGCGCAGACCTTACTATTGGATCTCACGGCTGTAATCCGAGACGGCTTGCCGTACGCAACGGTCTCCACCGTGAGGAATGAGGCATGAGAGACTATCACATCAACCTGTTCTATAGCGAGGAGGATGAAGGTTACATTGCGGACATCCCTGACCTGCGGCATTGTTCCGCTTTCGGCTCAACGCCGGAAGAAGCCCTACGAGAGTTGCTCAAGGCCAAAGAGGCATGGCTTGCAGCCGCTCGGGAGAACAATAGGCCCATACCCGAACCTCAGTATCGTCCCGTGATCTATCAGACGGCATAGAAGTAAGTTGTCGACCAAACGCTGGGACTTGGTCATGCCGGCGTTGATTGAGGCTTCGGTT
>JAZDOF010000848.1:0-7740 GCA_043799015.1 Pseudomonadota bacterium
GGATTTGGGAAACGGCCGATTTCTCCCAATCCCCATGGGCGTCAAGGTAACGGTCCAGTCTTTATGATATCATGTGGTTATATTCCACCGGCTCTTCCTTGCAGCAAAGACCGACAGAGAAATCCCCCCCCCCCTTTAGAAAAGGGGGGGGGAATCGGTCTCTTACCCCCCTTTTGTAAAGGGGGGCAGGGGGGATTGTTTCCTCGACCGGTCACCTTATTTTGACGCTTATGGCGGGGATACCCCGCCCCTACGCGTGTCGTCGTGTCGTGTAGGCCGTCCTGCCACGAATTCGTAGACGGCCTCCGGCACACACTACACGTCCAGGCTCCTGCTCTCCAGGTTGGCATGGGCCGCGGCCAAACGGGCGATGGGGACCCGCGGACCGGAACAGGAAACATAGTTGAGGCCGATTTCGTGGCAGAAGCGGATCGACGCGGGATGACCTCCATGCTCTCCGCAGATGCCTACCTTGAGATCCGGCTTGACGCCTCTTCCCTTCTCCAGAGCCAACTTCATCAGACTACCGACACCGACGGCATCGAGGGTTTCGAATGGGTTTTCCGGCAGCAGCTCTTTCTCATGGTACTCCGGCAGAAACTTGTTTTCCGCATCCTCTCGGCTGAAGGAAAAAACCGCTTGGCTGAGGTCGTTGGTCCCGAAGGAAAAGAACTCGGCGATTTGGGCTATGTCGTCCGCGGTGATGCAAGCTCTGACAACCTCGATCATGGTTCCGAACTTGAAGTTCACCGTCAGGGCGTAGGCGGCTTCAACTTCGCTCCTTACCTCCTCGACCAGTTTCTCGACCCACTTCAGTTCGGACACCGCGCATACCTGGGGCACCATTATCTCCGGCTCTATGTCTATTCCCTGTTTTTGGCATTCGGCCGCGGCCTCCAGTATTGCCCGGATCTGCATCTTGTATATTTCCGGGTAGGTGACGCTTAGGCGAACTCCGCGATGCCCGAGCATCGGGTTGACTTCATGGAGTGCCCGCTCCCGCGCGAGCATGAGTTCCCGCTTCTGGATCCTCAGATCCACAGTATTGGGGTCCATCGACATCAAGGGGAAAGGCAGGTCGTCGATGGCCCGGCCGATATCCATGCATGGGAACGCCACCTTCGCGGCATCTATAACCTTCCTGAATTCACGCAGGGTCTTGCGCAGGCTACGCAGGTTGTCCAGCTCGTCCAGGAGGACGCTTTCCAACGGTAGGAACTCATGTATGGGGGGATCCAGGAGACGGATCGTCACCGGATAGGGAGACATGGCCTTGAAGATTTCAAAAAAATCGTCCCGCTGGATGGGCAGCAACTGGTTGAGTATGGTTTCCCGCTCCTTCGTGGTCGTGGCAAGGATCATGTCCACCACTATGGGAAGGCGGTCGGGGTCGTTAAACATGCGCTCCGTACGGCACAATCCTATCCCGGTCGCGCCGTAAATCCTGGCCTTAATGGCGGCCTGCGGAGTGTCCGCGTTGGCACGGACCCCGAGTCGAGCATATTCGTCGGCCCATCTGAGCAAGGTTTCGAGAAACTCGTTCCACTCCGGCTCGACCGTGGGAATTTCGCCGATGAAGACGTTTCCGGTAGTGCCGTCGATGGTTATCACGTCACCTTCATGGATCAACTGCTCGCCTACCCTGGCTTGCCGATACGCGCCGTCCACCTCGATGCCGGCCGCGCCGGCTACGCAGGGTTTACCCATGCCACGGGCCACAACGGCCGCGTGGGACGTCTTGCCGCCCCTGCTGGTTAGAATACCCTGCGCGGCGAAGAAGCCGTGGATATCTTCCGGCTTGGTTTCTTCCCGCACCAAAATGACTTTGTCGCCGGCTTCACCGCGCGCGACGGCCGTATCCGCGTCAAAGACGCACTTGCCGGACGCGGCCCCGGGGGATGCGGGGAGGCCTCTTGCAACAGGCTTGAACAGGGTCTTTGGGTCCAATTGAGGGTATAGAAGCTGTTGGAGCTGATCGGGGTTAATTCGGAGGAGCGCTTCTTCTCTTGTTATGAGTTTTTCCTGGACCATTCTAACGGATGTCCGGACCATGGCGGTCGCGTTCATCTTCCCATTACGCGTTTGCAGGCAGTATAACCTACCGCGCTCAATGGTAAACTCGAAGTCCTGTACCTCTTTGTAGTGCTTTTCCAGCTTGTAGCGCAGTTCTTCGAGTTGTTGATACAGCTCGGGCATCTCTTCGGACATATCCTGAATCGGCTTGGGTGTTCTGATGCCCGCAACCACATCCTCGCCCTGGGCATTGACCAAGTACTCGCCGAACATCTTGTTCTCACCCGTCGCGGGGTCTCTGGTAAACCCTACGCCGGTGCCGCTGTCATCGCCCATATTGCCGAAAACCATGGCCACGACGTTGGCCGCGGTGCCGTTGGCGAGCTCAGGGGTTATGTTGAACTGACGCCGGTACGCGACAGCGCGATCCCCCGTCCAAGACCTAAAGACCGCTTTGATGGCAACGGTTAACTGTTCAAAGACGTCTTCAGGGAAAGGCGAATCGGCTTCCTGCTCATACACCGCCTTGAATCTTCGGACCACCTCTTGGAGGTTCTCGGCGGTGAGGTCCACGTCTTCCTTGGCCCCGACTTCGCTCTTCTTGCCCTTGAGGACTGCGTCGAACTTCTCGTCTTCCACACCCATGGCTACTTTGCCGAAGAGCTGGATGAACCTTCTGTACGCGTCATAGGCGAAACGTTCGTTGTCGGTCTGCTTTATCAAGCCCTTTAGCGTCTGAGTGTTTAGACCTAAGTTAAGGATCGTGTCCATCATGCCGGGCATGGACATGGCGGACCCGGACCGTACAGATACCAAGAGCGGTTTTTCGGGGTCTCCGAAGGTCCTCCCCGTTGCCTTTTCCACCGCGCTTATGTGCTTCCGTACTTCTTCCATGAGCCCGTCAGGGAGATCCTTGTCGGGCGCTTCGAGGTATGTGAGACAGGCTTCAGTGGTAATAACGAAGCCCGGGGGTACGTTGAGGCCGATCTGAGTCATTTCACAAAGGTTGGCCCCTTTGCCTCCCAACAACTTCTTGTTCTTGCCGTCCCCCTCATGGAATGCAAACACGTACTTCTTGGCCATGTTCATCTCCCTGACATTGAAATTGGATTTCGCTACTATTCGAAACTCGGCGGAGAGCCCCCGGCCCGGCGTTTCGGAACTGAATGGTCCTCGCAATGATGCGCCGAGCAAAGCGTACCGAACGGTCCCGCCATCGTTGTGCCGCCTCGCCCAAAGCCGTTATGGAAAGGGTAAATGTTACCAAAAGAGGAACAATTTACGCAACACAAACTAACAGTGCGTTTCATAAATGGCTGTGCATGTGGTTCGCGGCCGACCGTCCGTAAAGGGAAGAATTTTGCCTGCCCGGCTCAATCGACTTGACAACTTCCGGCACCTGGACTAAATATAGTTTTACGGATCTAACTATGGTAGTCATTATCCCTATGGGAGCGACCAAGGTGGTGCTTAACATGTTTGGTAAAGCCCGATCGTGTGAACCAAACGAAGAAATAAAGGAAGCCTCTTGCGAAGGATGCATCGGTATCGACGCGGCGCTTTGCCCGCACGGGACCGTAAGACTTTCCAATTACCGGCCCGGAGAGAAGGGCAAGATAGTCCGGATCTGCGGAAAGCCCGATTTTCGGTTAAGACTCATGGAGATGGGATTTATCAGGGGAACGGAAGTCAAGGTGGTGAAGTACGCCCCCCTTACCGACCCCATTGAGTTCGAGCTAAAGGGCTACCACGTAACCCTGAGGCGGGACGACGCCTCCGACATCATAATGGACCAGCCGGAAAACGCCGCGTAATCACCTGCCGGCCGCAGGACGAACCGACCAGGGCTTTGTGCGCGCCCACGCGCGCATTGAAGGCCCCATCTCATCGGTATACCCTCAATAACGACTCCGGTAGTCTCGAACCACCCTAGAGTCCGGGAGCCTTCCCTGAACGGAATCGGCCATGCGGATGCCGTGACGCGGAGCCTCGGTACGGGCGAGGTGTTTCCGCCGGGAGCAATCTGCGCGTTGATCCGATAGAGCTTTTCAGAGTCGTCTTTAGATTATCCCTCGGTCTTCGGATCGTCTTGTAGCGACCGGCGATCGCGCTTGAGCGGATGGCGGCCGTGCTGAGGACGTAAACCCCTTTATGGTTCGTTCTACCAGGTCACGATCGAAACGGCCGTTCGCGGCCGAAAATATCCGTCGCCCTCCAAACCTTCTTATCAGGTTTTCCGCGGGGCGGGAGCAATACATATAAATGGAAGTAGGACTATGGAAGCCGCTATCACGGTAGCTCTCGCAGGCAATCCCAATGCAGGCAAGACAACCATATTCAACGCGGTGACCGGGGCCAGACAACATGTCGGCAATTGGCCCGGGGTCACCGTGGAGAAAAAGGAAGGCACGCGACTACACAACGGGCGTACGATCAACGTGGTGGACTTGCCGGGTACGTATTCTCTAACAGCCTTTTCCATGGAAGAGATCGTGGCTCGCAATTTCGTCGTTGAAGCGGTTCCCGACCTTGTGGTCGACGTGGTGGACGCGGCAAATCTGGAGCGAAACCTCTACCTTACCACCCAGCTCATGGAAATGGACGCTCGGCTGGTCATCGCCCTCAATATGACGGACGTCGCTAAGGGCCGCGGCATTCACATCGACCACGTAAGATTGTCCGAGCTCCTCGGAGTGCCCGTGGTGCCCACCAACGGCAAGAAGGGCACGGGCATACCCGAGTTGTTGGATACGATCCTAGCGGAAGCCGGAGCGTCACGGCCCCCTAACCATCGCAGATCGGTGGATTACGGCACCGAAGTGGAAGAGGAGGTGGACAAGGTAATCCGCGGGATCGAGCTTTCCGGCGCGTCTTTGCCCGGCCTCTCCACCCGCTGGATCGCGATCAAGCTCGTGGAATGGGACACGGACATCGTCGAAAAGGTTCGGGCCCTGGAAAACGCGGGCGAAGTTTTTCAACAGGTGGATCGGAGCCGCCGCCACTTGCAGGAGATATTCGACGACAGCCCGGACGTCATATTGACGGACGCGCGGTACGGGTTCGTCACCGGCGCGGTGAAGCAATCGACGGTGGTGGACGTAACCGACCGGGTCAATCTCAGCGATAACATAGACAAGGTGCTGACCAACCGGCTATTGGGGCCGATCATACTATTAGTCGTGCTTTACACTCTGTACCTCTTCACGTTCCAAGGGAGCGATCCCTTGGTGAAGGGTTTTGAGGCTTTCTTCGGCTTCATCAACGAACGTGTGTCACAGGTCCTTCCCGATGGCCTTTTGCGTTCTCTAATAGTGAGCGGAATCATAGACGGGGTCGGCGGAGTCCTCGGCTTTACTCCCCTTATAGCGTTCATGTTTCTCGCCATCGCCATCCTTGAAGACACGGGGTACATGGCACGCATCGCCTTCATGCTGGACCGGGTGCTGCGGGGCTTCGGCCTGCACGGCAGTTCCATGTTGGCCCTAATGGTGTCCGGCGGGCTTGCGGGCGGGTGCGCGGTCCCCGGGATAATGGCGACAAGGACTCTGAAGGAACCCAAGGAACGCCTGGTAACCATCCTAGTGGCCCCGTTGATGAATTGCGGAGCAAAGTTGCCGGTTTACGCCCTCCTTATCGGCGCGTTCTTTTCCGGCCGACGGGCCTCCATGATGTTCCTCCTGACCTTGATTTCCTGGGCAATGGCCCTCATTGCGGCCAAGGTTATCCGATCCACCGTTCTCGCCGGACCATCCGCTCCATTTGTCCTGGAACTGCCTCCATATCGCATGCCTACGTTCAAGGGACTTCTGATCCATACTTGGGAACGAACCTGGATCTACATCAAAAAGGCCGGCACGGTCATACTGGCTATCTCCATCGTCCTATGGGCCCTGATGACTTTCCCGGGTTTACCGGAGGACAAGGAGAAGGATTTCGCGTACCGTGAGGCCGCGTTGGATGCCCAATTCGCGGCAAAACCCGAAGTCAGGCCCTTTATCACATCCAAGAAAGACTTGGAGCATTTCGAGGATTTCTTCAAACGTGAGGAGATACGTTACGCCAAGGACGGCACAAAGAAGGGCAAGGACGAGCACTGGGAACTTGCCGCAGCGATCGAGTATCTGAGGTTGGCAAAGATCGGCAGGAACCCTCCGTCGAAAGGAGAACCCCGACCTGCCGAGGTCGCTGCTCAGGTATACATTGAATATCTCGAATCAAAGAAGTCCTTGGAAAACGAACTACAAGCGGCTCATTTGGATCATACCGTAGCAGGTCGGGTGGGCGGTGCCTTGGAGCCCGTTTTTGCCCCCCTCGGTTTCGACAACAGAACCATAATAGCCTTGGTGGGGGGCGTCGCGGCCAAGGAGGTGGTGGTCTCGACGCTGGGCACGGCGTACAGCTTGGGCCGAGTAGACACGAGCGACACGGAAGGTCTTGGGGAACGCCTCGCGAAGGAACCCGGCTGGAACCCGCTTCAGGCATTCACGTTCATCATATTCGTCATGCTTTATGCCCCATGTTTCGTCACCCTTGTGGTCATACGTCGTGAGACCGGGGCCTGGAGATGGACCATATTCGCCGTGTGTTACACGGTGGCCCTGGCCTATGGTTCGGCCTTGGTGGTCCGGACCGTTGGGACGGCCCTGGGACTGGGAGTCGGGTAAGGGTGCTCCGTAATACACCTGGAGAGCGAGACCGGCGGCCGCCCTCTTCCGACAAACGAGCATGAAGGGCGCTCCCCTGTTGACATGGCCGTCTTGCCTCCCCCAGATCCCTAATCCGCGCACGCGGCTCCGAAATCCCGTCCTATTAGAGAATCTAATTTATTAAGATCGCGTTAAGACGCTACAACCATGCACTTTTTCTTGACAAGTCAGACTTCACGGGCTACCATCAGGTATCCGTAAAATCACGCGGCAGATTAGGCTTGTCGACGGTCGTTGATGGAGTGTTGACTCCACAGGCTGCGACATTGGTGTAAACGTGTATTTTGTGTGCCTTATGGCAGTTTGGTTAGGAGGATTATAATGGTGAAGACGCGTCTCTACAGCGTTGCCTTGGCAGCGGCTCTCTGCGTGTGCTGGCTGGCTACGCCCGCATCCGCATGGGAGTTCTCCATGTCCGGAAAATTCGTTTGGGAGCATGAAGCTATCGGTCAAACCGGCGATAACGGCTTTTTCGGTAAGCATGACGTAGACCTTTCCACCGGAACGGAAAAATGGGGCCATGTAAACGCGTTCGTCGGCTGGGGCGAGGCAGGCATCGGCAGGACCGTATCGGGCCATGATGCCACAGCGGATACCCAGTACATGGACGTCATCATGAAGGTCAAGATCAACAAGGCGGTTGATATTGAGGGGAGATACCACATCGGCGGCTGGGCCGCGTCTCAAGTGAACGTCCCGCCGGGCCTTACACCGCTGGCCTTAACGCAGGCCTCCGAAAATTATGCAAACAATTTCTCCGGAGTCCAGCAGGCCTTTTCTCCCGGCTACTGGAACTGGTTGAGGTTGGCGGCCAAACTTCCTTGGGGCAATCTGACCATCGGCAAAAGACCAAGCCGTTTCGGCATGGGGATGTGGAAGAGCGGCGATGAGGATACCTCGTCCGAAACCGTGTCTTTGGCAGCCCCGTTCGGGCCGTTGACGGTGGCGTGGTCCTGGCAGTGGTCACGTATCGGCGATGCCACGGTGGCCACGGATGCGGGTGCTTTGGCGGCCACCACCG
>JAZDOF010000864.1:0-3820 GCA_043799015.1 Pseudomonadota bacterium
CACCGTTTGTCCAACTCCGCTCGTTCCAGCTCCAACCTTTCCTTCAGCGTTTGCAGTTCTTGGACCATTCCCCTCAGTTGCTTGAGTTCCTTGTCTCTCTGTTTCACCTGGGAATTGGCTACGGAAACATCGCGCTCAAGATCGGTCAACCGGCCGCCCATCTCTTCCGTTCTGCGTTGGTGTTCCGCTGCGCGTTCGGCCCATTGAGGACCGAATGTGCCGTTGAGATACGCCAGTGCCGATCGCATGATCATGGCGGCATCCCTCTTCGAATCGCCCATACCAACGGCAGATGGGGAGGACGGTTGGGGAACCGCGCTCGGAGGGGATTGGGTGGGCACCTGCGGCTTCTCCTGAGGGTGCCGAGCGTCATTGCCGGCTTCTCCCCCATCTTCCCATCTGAAACCATGCTCCTCGGAAACTGCCATCTTTCTTCCCTCCCGCAAGCCGCCGTAACCCTCGGTCACGGCCGAAAATCAAAGCCTTATCGCGGATCATCACCCAAACAAGGCCGCGATTACACGGAACCTTGATCCACCCAGTGCAGATCCTCTTCGAGGGTCCGCAATTGAATTCTGAGATTGGTAACGCTCTTGCCCTTGGCGTCCACCGCCTGGACTATGGATATCTGACTCTTGTCCTTGGCATCCTGTCTTAGCGTAATGCTCAGCGGTGTGGTATAGTCGGCCGTACCGCCGAAATACACCTCGTACAGCATGTTTGCATGGCTATCTTCACAGTCGATTCTTCGTGCTCCCAAATAGGTGGTCCCAACGAGCGAGAAACTGCGTGCCCCCTTCGGGAACATTACGTCCTTGTCCTTGACGAGTTTGTCGGCAACTTGTCCTATGAAAATAGTACTCTTATCCAGAAGTTCCCGATCGGTCCTAAGACCGAACATGGGGAGGGATCGCAATTCTTCCGCGAAAAACCATAGTGCGGCTCCCACTGCAACGGTGGTCTTGGCGTCCTTGATGCGGTCCCTGTCCAAATCGAACGGATACCATTTGCCTGCGTCAAAATTGGTCAAGGATATGATTCTGTGAGGCGGGACAGGGCAGAAATCCACCAGAATGTTTCTCGCCTCCGGCAACCCCGACATTTTACCGGCCATGAGCACCAGATCGCAGTTGTATTGTACGATTACCTCGGAAAAGATGCGGAGCGTTTGATACAGCGTATTGTAGACCACGTCGTTAATGGCCTGACGGTCCATCTCCCACACGGTTTCGTCCAAGATAGGGAAAATCCCCCGCCCCGGTCCGATGATGTCGGCCAAAGTCTTGGTAAAAAACTCCTTTAATTGGTCCTTGGGACTTGGATAGAATTCGAAGTCGATATAGTTCTTCGATATAAGATCCTCACCTTCCTTGGATTGTGCATGCTCGAGATATTTGTAGGCCATTGGTATCCACACCAAGTCCATGAATCGCTTCTTCATTTCCACGAATTCCGGCGCATGGGAGTAATGAGGCAGGCCGAAAAAAGTCTCGAGGTGGTCCAACCGTATCTCTCCGGGTCCGTACCAGGAATCGGCCCATTTGACGAATCCGGGAAGGATCAACTCCTTGATGATGTTGCGAACCACATCGTCACCGGCAACGCATACGCCTTCCTGAAAAAGGGATTGCGCGTGGATCTGGGTTACGGCGCCTTTGGCCGTGTCCCTATACTCGGTGATCATGAGATCGCTCGTTCCTCCCCCTATGTCTATGCCCGCAATGCGAACGGTCTTTCCCATCGGCCTCCCGTGCCCGTCGACACGGTCGCGCCCAACGTGTTCGAACAGCAACGGTGCGCCGCCCCTGAGCTTGTCCTTTATCACCGAGTACACGTACACGAGTTGTACGCAGGTGGCCTCATCATATCCCAGCAGCACGGCCGGCTTCGAGTCTTCCGGCAGGCCGTAGAATTTCCAGAACAGGTCCACGGCATTGCTTACCCGTTTTCGATAGAGCTGACGCTCCGCGTTAACCATGCCGTTGGGGCTGGTTACGATGATGGAGCGGAGCATTCTCTTGCACAGCGGGTCGGGCTTGCGGGAACGATATTCGGAGGAGTTGATGAAACTGAAGGCTTGGCACATGACTTCCAGAATGAAGAACATCATTATTGAGCTGTGGGGAAAGCAGGGCTCCACCGGCATGGGCGCCCGCGTCAACCATTTCGGCACTCCGTCTTCGCCGAGTTCCGCCAAGATATCCCCGGTAATCAGCGGTATGCTACCATCCTCGGGCTTGGCCGCGAAGTACCACGGGGAAGGATTGGGGGCCTCCGACCACAGGTAACGCTTTGGTGACGACAGGGTGGACCGACCGAACAGCGGAGTGGAAGGGTCGAACTCTCCCAGTTCTTGCCGGACGCTCTCGCCGATTCTCAACATGGAAGGGCTTCGGAAGTTGGGGGTCCAGACCGTGTCGTGGTATGCGCTGTCGAACGGTGACGGCATGAACATGCATCGGGTCTCGAACGGTTCGCTCCAAACCCTGTTCGGCACGCCGGGGTCTCTTATCCGCAGCTTCTCGAAGGCTGATTCCGGTTTGAGAGGGGTTCCCGGTCTGTTTTCCACCAAGATACCGCATGTGCGGGAATTACCCACATCAAGAAATAGATGGACATCCAGTGGATTACCGATTGCTTCACTGATTTCCACCAGCGGCAACACCCCTTCAAGGACTTTGAGCAGGGTTAGGAAATGGCTGAACGCGGGGTATATGTCGCAGGGCCCCTTCGGCACTATTGTTTCCCCGAGTTTTTCTATCCATGTTTTTAGGGGTGTTGAATTCCAGAACGCCTTACCGGTGGGGCAAAGGCCGATCGGGCGATTCAGGTAAGTCGACAGGAAAGAACAGCATTCAAGGTCGCGAGATTGATGAGGAGCTTGAGTATCGACACAAAGGACGACATCGTATTCGTTACCGTAAGCGCTCTGTTCATGGCTCCGCGTATAAAACACCCTTACCCAGTCGTTGCACTCGATTTCATGGACGCCGCCACGGTGGGTGATCGCTGCATATGGCAGGGGCAGCCATTTGTCCCGAAAAGCGTCGAGGGCATCGAGAACGGGCACCTCAAACAGCTTGTCTCCGGGAATAGGGTTGTCTTCCGCGTCGAGAAGGTGCCCGTCGTCCCCCCGAACCGGAGTAATCATGTGGGGGAAGAAATCCTCGGCGGGTAAACGTTTAGCCCCGCCGCTAGGGTCGTGGAAGACCGCAGGGGCTACGATCGAGTCTTCGGCCGGCCGCACCCGTTCCAGACAAACATACTGGATCCCGCTCCTCTCCAACAGTCTGATCTGTCCCCTCGACACTTTGTTCTCCTAATAAATGACTTCGACCATCCGTTTACGATAGGACCGGCGTCCATGCCGGTACCAATTATCGTAACATGTCATCATATTAAAGGCATGGAACCCTTGGTTTCCACGGTCCCGGGACGGGCCGGTCTTCTAACGCGGTTCGTCGTCCGGCCCCGGCTATGGCCGCGACGTTGTATTCATATCTAAGTGTAGTTACTTACCCCTGTCCGTCACAAAGAACTCCCGACCGGCTTCATTCACCGAAGCGCGATAGGGTCGGCTATGAGTCGCCCCGATGCCATAAACCTACTGCAATGTGTTATCTAATACCACCCCTTCCGCAAGGTCGTCAACTCGCTCTTCATTGCTGCGATCTCCGAAAGACCATTGACAGGCACGCGGGGCTGATTTATACTGCCGATTCCTCGTTGGTCGACTCCCTTAAGCCGGGGTAGCTCAGTGGCCAGAGCAGATGATTCGTAATCATCAGGTCGTGGGTTCGACTCCCATCTCCGGCTCCAA
>JAZDOF010000866.1:0-3019 GCA_043799015.1 Pseudomonadota bacterium
GCACAGTACCCGCGACGAAAAAATCTTCATATGCAACCAGTGCATAGGTCCGCGGCGTATGGCAACGGTCCCGGACGGATGCTATTATTTCGCATCGGATAACGATGCCCAGGTGTTCGCGTCCGAACACTGCAACTGCCCCAGGCGGCCACCGCCCGTGTATCCCGAGAAGCGCCCTGAAGGTCAATTTCATTAAGTGGGCGGCACAGGGGCGATCCTCCGTCCAAAACGTCACAGACGCGGAAATAGGCGTATCGCGAAGGCACCAGTACCGACTCGGATTCCGGTTTTGCCCCGGGTTGAATCCCAATGCCGTTGAATGGAGCTTTCTGTCGGCTGTGCCGGGTTCTTGCCGCTATTCCCAAATGAAGACCATGAAGACGCCGTTGGTTTGGGCCCGAACGGCCATGACCGAGAGCGGCCGTTACAGAGGATGAAGATACCCCTGGTTTGGGGCAACGGGTAAGCGCTCCGAAGGTCGTCCCCGCTTTCTCGGGGATGACGGTACCCGTGGTGTTTCGTGGGAGATTGCTTCGTCCCTGCGCTCCTTGCGATGACGCTCCCGATTTACGGGGTCTTCCTGAACTCAGGAGCATTAGATTCCAACCCGAGGCGCAGGCAGGTCGGGGATCAACCCCCTCCGGACGGACCCTGCTCTTGTTCCACCCTGCCGGGCCGGCCATTGCGCCCTTGACCCATTAGGCTCCCCCTTCCGCTTCTTGCGTTACGATGATACAAGGTACCGGAACAGCTTACCGTTACGGCTCGGATAACCGGGAAAGCGAGGCCTTGCACTCATGACTATTGCCGGAAGCCCAGGCTCGAAAATCTGCATTGTCACCCCGGAGTTTCCTCCCTACCAATGGGGAGGACTGGCGCGAACGGCCCTAAAGGCATCGGGGCACGCCCGCGATATGGGCCTGGAAGTGCATGTCGCCCATATGACCGTTGCCGACGGCGAGGTGGTGCTCCTCGACGAAAACCGAGTTACGTCGACTTTCGACGGCATCACACTGCACAAGTTGTCGTTGGGGCGGGAAACCATTCCCGATGGAAAGCGGGAACTGTGGGATTGCCCGCACAACCTTACGCTCCAAATGATGTTTCAATCCATTGAACTCCTTCATGAAGAGGAACGATTCGATCTATTTCATTCCTTCTTTCTGTATCCCGTCGGATACGTGACGGGTCTGCTGGCACGACGCTCCGGTCGTCCTTCGGTTGTTTCAATCGTGGGCAACGACGTGAAACGTTACCTCTTCAGCCCCGAAAAAGTCGCCGTGTGCAAGAGCGGCTTGGATAACGCGGACCTGGTGGTGGGCTTGAGTGAAGACCTGATCGACCTGGCCGACGCATTGACCCCAATCAAGCAAAAGGCACGGGTCATTTATAATTCCGTAGACATCCCGACCGAATCGTGGACCCCGGCGAGGAATGAAGACGCTCCATACCGTATTGGATGCGCGGGGATCTTCAAATATGCCAAGGGATTGCCGTACTTGTTCAAGGCTATTTTGGAATTGTCGGCACATCATGAAACAGCTTTGGAATTGCGGGGTCACCTTAGACCTGCCGAAAAAGCCGTCTTTCGTACCATGATCGAACGGACGGGGATCCGTTGGCTGGTCCGACTTGATAGCCCGCTTCCTCACGAGAGAATGTCCGGCTGGCTGCAATCACTTGACATTTTTGTGTTGCCGTCGGTCTCCGAGGGATGTCCCAACGTACTCATGGAGGCCCTCGCCGCGGGAGTGCCGTGCGTGGCCACCCGAACGGGCGCCGCGGAAAGACTCATTGAGGATGGGAAGACAGGGTTGCTGGTCCCTTGGGGAAACTCGAAGGCACTTTGCGAGTCCATTCGCAGGCTCATAGAGGATCCCGCCGGCGCAGCGGAAATGGGCGCGGCGGCCGGAACAGCCATGGCCGGCTTCTCAGCCGAGCGAGAGCGCTCGGAATGGGAAGGCGTTTACCGTGGGTTGTTAGGTTTGTAACATGACCCGAGAAAGCAAGAGATACCCCGAGGATCATTGGATACGATCGACGGATGCGGAATCCGCCCTCCAGGCCTACTTGGAGCAGCAGAGCAAGGCTTACAGTCGGGTGAAGAACGATTTCGTCAAAGAGCTTCTCGGAGATTTGCAGGGCAAGCGCTTTCTGGACTATGGATGTGGGGGAGGGTGGTTTACCGTGTACGCGGCTAAAGCCGGCGCGGGTCTAGTGCTGGGGGTGGATGGAGAGGAGGCGGTCCTATCCACGGCGAGGCTTTTTGCCAGAAAGGAATCCGTAGAAGGTCTGTGCCACTTCGTTGCAGGGAAATCCTTTCCGTCGTTGCCGGGGGGCCTGCGTTTCGACGTCATTCTCATGAAGGACGTGATCGAACACGTGGGTCAGGATCAGGAACTACTGGAACGAGCGGCCGCGGCCCTTGTGCCGGGGGGCACGCTTGTCCTAAGCACTCAGAATTCTTTGTCGCTTAACTATCTCTTTCAGGGCACTTACCACAGAATGCTGTTGGGGGACGAGACATGGTACGGCTGGGATCCCACCCATGTGCGATTCTATACTCCCGTGAGCCTGGGACGCAAGCTTCGGAAGGCCGGTCTGGTATGCAAGGAATGGCGGTCCGCTTATATCATCCCTTACAAGATCCCGGCACCGGCTCGGTCGGGAAAGCGCTTCTACCGGATAGATATCCTGAGTCGAGTTGACAGGACCTTCGGACGGGTCTTTCCGTACAATCGACTGGGATGGAACGTGATCGTCAAGGCCCAAACGTCTCCCCTGATTCCAGAGGAAGACCCGTCCCGGATCGGCAGGAAAAGCCGTGTCGAAGTCGCCGGCTCCATTGCCCCGTTACCGCTGGTCACATCTGAAATGACGGACCGGGTTTGTCGGGACCGACTGGAGACATGATCCGGACCTCGGTCCCGGGACCTAGCACGTGAACCGCGTCATGGGGACTTTCCAGCTCCAGGGCGGCTGCCGGGTCCAGATCCAGCCAAAGCTTCAAGAACACTCT
>JAZDOF010000873.1:0-8996 GCA_043799015.1 Pseudomonadota bacterium
CTGGAGCCCTTTCAGGCTCGATCCCAGCGCTGCCGAGCTCCACGCCTTTCGGATCATGCCGTAGTCGATCGGCTTACCTTTTGATGGGTGCCGCAGTGATTCCGGTAACGGCCGGTGTATGTCAAAATATGACCGGTAGCGCGAACAACGTTCTCCCCGTCGCCGCATCTCAGGGATTGGAGAAGATCGAAGGGTTCCCGACGGAGCGGAATCCTCTTGGGTCTGAGCTTGAGCTTCTTCCCGCCCTTGCCTTCTTTAGTGAGATCCGGAGGAAGAATGAGCATCCGGCGATCAGGTTTGAACATCTCCCATCGGGCCGAGACAGCTTCGTTGAAACGCATGCCCGTGTAATAGAGCATGACGATGATGTCATGGAGCCACCACGAGTTTTCCAAAAGACTGTTGAAATCCTCCCATGAGAGGTAGGAATCCCTTTGGTTCTCCGGGAGTCTTTTCACCATCAGGCAGGGATTGAAGTCAATCGCCTCCAGCTCCACGTTGGGATCGTTGAAAATCCGCATCAAGTCCGGATCTTGGGATAGGTGAGCGATAATCCTCATCTGGGCTTGAGAATAATCGGCCTTTATGAGTACGTGGCCGGGCGCTGGGACAAACAAATGTCTCAAGTTTCGGCTTACGTTTTGTACCGCCGGATTGCGAGCATAGATGCGCGAGGTAGCGGATCGGGTTTGACCCCATACGGGATGGATGCGGCTGTGTCCCGCCCACCGACGTAAGAAGCCCAAGTCCCTACCCAAATCCCACCAAGCCAGTACCTTTCTCACGAGAGGATAGGCGTGGGCGATCTGCTCCAGCGGTTGCCTCAAACCCTTACGCCGTACACACGTGGGGGCAAGTTGGAGAGGAACGCCTTGCTTTACCAGAAAGCCGTAAACCTCCTCGTTCGACGTGAGATCCACCGACGCCCCCGCCGGTGATATCTTGGGCAAGGAGAGCCATGGATTTTTCGGTCTCCAGCGCAAGTTCAGCGCACTTGAGCCCGTCAAACCCAATCCCGGTTAGGCGCATGTCGTTCAAAACAGCCATCAGCGGAAGTTCTAAGTAGCTGTACAGCCTTTGCAGCTCACGGGACATGAGAGAGGGAAGCTTCTCGGCAAGTTGGAAGATCAAACCGGCGTCGTGAGGGAGTACTTCTGCAACAAGGTCCACGGATGGCCCATCATAAACATCGGTAATTCTATACGGATAGTCACGTCCCAGGTACCGCTGAGCCAACTGTGCGAGGGTCAACTCCTCCTGTACCTGATATTCTCCGTACCGGACATCGCGGGAGGCATCGGGATCAAGTAGGTACGCCATCAAGCGAACGTCGTCAACCTTATCGACATTGAGATGTTTAGGGATATCACTACACACGCCCCGTTCATCAAGAAACTCCCAAATCCGTTTGAGCCCGTGATAGATCCGCTTTGAGTTTACGTCCAGATAGAGAGACGGACAGAGAACAGCGAACTCACTGAGCTGTAAACAGGCGCAGTAGCCCTCTTCAGGGCCCAGAGCATAACCGACAAGTACTTCGGAGCCCCTTATGAAAGGCGCTGTCAGAGCTACGGTATTCTGAGAGCCTAGGACAGATAGTAGGCATTCTGACGACATCAACCGGGTCATGCATCAACGCTCGTACAAAGTCTCAGTAGACCGGACGTGTCCCAAACTTCGTCGTCTTCCAGTTGACGATATACCTGATGATCTTCATCTTGAGCTTGTATAGCGGGAAGTCGACTGCGGCGATACTGGACCTCGGCAACTCTTCCGTCGCCTGGACGATTCCCGCCACGGCTCCGGTGACCTTGGCGAGTCGCGGCTGGTCAACCCAATGAAAGTCATCTTCTGCATTTAGGAGATAAACAGGATTCGAGATGAAGTTTACCAGAGGGACCCCGGACAAGTGCCAGTCGCCACCGTCCGTCGGCGGATAGGGACCCAGAGGGCCTTCGGGCGGCAGGAGGAAAACTCGGTCGACGCCGTTGTCCTTGAGATTGACCAGGACTGCGTCGATCATTGCCTGATTGAAAGGCAGGAACACGCCCGTACCTTCGGAACGACCGCTTTCGACAAGCTCACCAGTCTCATTTTCGATGGCTTCCTTGGCCACGTGTTCAACGGTTATCTCAAGTGCGACTTTGGGCACGACATCGTCGGCATGTTCCTCGATAAACCTGCGCGTGCCAATGGAGCCGTAGAAATGGCCGGCGGTAAACAGCACGACAATGTTACGCCGTGGCTTTGCGCCGAGAGCAAAATGCCGCGCGAGAGCAAGGATGACTGAACAACCGGAAGCGTCCTCGACCGGTGAGATGAATGGCGAATCGTGGTGACAGTGCAGAATCACGCTTTCATCTGTTTCCCCCGGAATTTCGCCTACTACATTGTGGGTCACCGATGGAGAGCGTTCGCCGGTGAGCGTCAGGCGGACACTTGCCCCATTTTTAGCAAGGCTTCGGATCTCCGGGCCGTCATTTTGACTGACCCAGAAGCCGGGCAGAGGTTTGTCGAGAATGTTCTTTTCCTTAAATCCGTAGGGCGCATACATCTGACATGATCCGCCGGGTTGATCTTTGAGGATGCCGATAAAACCGATTGCGCCGCGTTCGAATGCCTTACGGTAGACATGCCAGCCTAGACGCACCCAGGTGGCCGGATGCTTGACGTCCTTGATGCTGTCGTCCGGGTCGTGCTTCCCCATGGCAAACTTGCTAATCAGCTCTACATCAAGGATGGGGAATTCGATGTCGGTAACAACCACCTTGCCCGACCAGTCGGCCGAATGGCTGAATGCTCTGGAGTCTGCGAAAACAAGCTTCGACTCAAGTCCGTTAGCAGGAGTGAACCGGCAATACGGTATCCACTGAGAGTTGAATGCCTTGAAGCCGGACCCAGTGTCTATCTCCACGAGTGACGTGTTGGGCTGATAATACTCGACAGGTATCGGCTCCTTGCGGACATTGGCAAGGCCGAACTCTGTAAGCTTGGCAACGAGATAGTCTTCGTTTGCAAGACCAGCTGGAGAGCCTGCACGTCGAGCACCGAAAGCCGCCATCTCGCGTATCCAGGCCATCATCTCATCACTTGAAAATGCTGCCTGCCGGTCCATTACAGTTTTTCCTCGAAATGGGTACATTTTCCGAAGACACTCTTCGTAGTATGCGGAGCTTACCCTACGGAACAGGCATCGAACAACCAAAACCTTCATCCATCCAATAAAGACTTATCTTGCCACAGGTCTGAAGTTGTGTCTCCGCTCTTCCGTACTCCGGCTCTAATAACGAGTGGAGCCGTGAAGGCTATTTGATTATCGACTCTCAAAGCTGAGAGTAATTGATCGGAGTCGGTACTTTGGTTCATCGGGTTCATGAATCAGCTCTATAGCAGGGTTTATCTCCGTTCATCATCTCCAACAACAACTGTACGTGTATATACCTTTCTAGTATTTCGCCCCCGTGATGGATATATGCCTAATTTTATTGACTGAACGCTCTGCGGTTTCTGTGAGCTTGAGTTTTTCCAGTATTTGTCGATAGGTCTGAGCCGCAGGCTTACTCACTCCGATCGCCTCGGCTAATTAAGAATCCGATACTTCCAACCCCGGCCCCCGCGTGCTCCGAGCCAATTCCTCCTGCCGCATCAGAAGCCATACGTATGCCTTGACGGCCGGGCCCTTGATATTGTGAAGGTTGTCCGCCGCCCGATCCTTCAGGAAGACGTGCTCCTCGTCGAACATGCGTCGGTGCCATTCGACCTGCTCGGAGCGCTGAATGACTCCCGTCAGCTCGGCAATCAGCGCCGCCACGTGGGCGCGGGCTGATGATCGGGAACGAACACTGAGAAGCGCAGGCCGTATTCGTGCCACGCCTTGACGAATTCGTCGCGGTCCAGAGAGAAATTCTTGGGATCGTCCATGTCCAAGCTCCGACGGGGTCATGAGCGAGGAGTTTATCACGGAGTCCACCCCTTCGGAACTCATCCGGCACGTGTCTGAGAAATGTCCTAAAACGGACTGAGACGAAAGCAGCGCGACTTTTCGGACAAGGGGGCAGAGTTCAGCATACCCCTTAAGAGAGAGCTATCTCATGGAATAAAAAATAGTTAGCGTAACTATCATTCATTATTAATGTTTATCGTCATTTGTCTCTTCTGTCGAATCCCGTCTCACCCCGATTCAAATAGAAATATCGACGAAAAGGCACATGGGAGGCGATTTGAGCGATTTCACGTCAGAGATGGTTCTTCGGGCCCATTCCTCCAGCATGTTCGGCCCCTGAGTTAGGCGAGGTCGGTCATAGAGCTCGTTCTGTCGCTGTTCCTGCAAATAGCCGCTGCACCGCTACTCAGAGAGGGTCAATAGTGTATGCAGACTACTCTCACGAGACTCGACCGATGGATCGGCTTGAAGGATCCCTCCGTGGTTACCGACTCATCAGCATTTACCGAGGCAGCGGCCACCACATGCAGAGCATCCATCGCGCCAAGGCCGCTCCTCTTGGCTTCCTCCAGCCCGGCCTGAAGAAGATCTTCCGTGAACCGAACCCAGACGGATACTGCTTCGAAGAACGCCTCATAGAATCGCATTTCCTTTTCGTTTCGGTAGTAGGTTGCCTTTGGAAGCAGCTCCATTTGAACGAAAACGCTCGACACAAATTCTCGGTAGGGGTCTTCGAGAATCTTGAAAGCATCCTCGGCCTCCGTCTCGACACCACGGAAGGCTGCTAGGAGCACTCCCCAGTCAACGAAGGTTCTCGTCTTCATGGGTAATTCTATAAGTGCCTCCGCGTCTTTCGGCTATTTCGTCGCTCAGCTCTTCCCTGGTAAGGAGTCGGCCACCTGTAGCTACGAACTCCCTGCGTATGGACCGCAGCTTGTGTCCAAGTTCCGATGTCTCCTTGCTTAGTAGAAAACCCCTGTTCTCCGACTCCGGCAGATTCTGATCTTCTCGTATCATGGTGCGCGTCTCCTCTCAAGGACATACCCGCGTTCCCGGCTGGTCCGGTGGTTGTCTTGTCACATCTACGAGCATCTCTGGTACTAGACCACAAAATCCAACTCGAAGGAAGGTGCTTCTCATCGCCGTAAGGAGGAAAATCATCTGTCGAACGAGAGTCAGGAGAGCTTCCCCTTACTCATGAAATGCCTTTCTCCGGTGGCCCCGCTTTTGATCACATTTTGATCACGCGTTGGGGGACCGAAAGGGATCGAAAAGGACTGTCAGGGATCAATAGGGACCGAAATCGTTGGGGTATCCGTACAGGTGGTTGATTAGTTTAGGCCCGAATACCGGCTTCACACGGCAGGGGTCGGAGGTTCAAACCCTCTCCCGCCTGCCAGTTAACTGCTTGAAATGATTACAAGTAATGTCATGCACCCACATGACCTTTTTTCTCTGTTTCGGCTCTTCCCGTGACTTTCCCGTGACTTTTTTCAGAGAGCACCTTTCAACCCTCCTCGGCCATATCGGGTTCGGTCCAGCCGTGGTCAAAGGTCATCGAGTCCACCGCGTTCAAAAGCACTTGGCCGGATATCCTGATGTACCTGTCCTGCACCGAACTTTCACCCTAGTGGCCGACGATAAGGTTTCTCACTGCGGGGTTCATGCCCGGTCGTTGCGCGTTGGTCTTCCAGGTGTGCCTCAAATCGCGCCTCTGAAAGCCATGAAGTCCTGTAGCCTTGATGGCTTTATCCCACGCCTTCCGAACCATAAATCCATCAACGGGCTTTCCCTGGAACGTTCCACAGTGGTCCTTGTAGCGGCCGCCTCATCAGCCGTCAGCAATTCCTTGTCCGACATTCATGTCGTCCTCCACATGAACCCGCAGGATAATGTCCTGCTTCGGCTCATTGTTTAGCCGTTTCATCAACTACGCTTGTCTAAACCTATTATTGAAGTCTCTATCTGGGCACAATCCTGTTTTATCGAGTTCCTAAGCGAGTGCATGGAGGAAATTGTCAGGCACCTCGTTCCCCCGTCGGGCGGGTTCGACTCTTTGGCCGTTTCCGCCGGTCCGGACTTCGTGCTTGTTCTTATTTCCTTTTCTGCACTTGTAGGGGACTAGAAGACTTGCCGCTAGACAAGGGGCATCGGGGCCTCCAAATTTCTTGGCGGCTCGCTTCACCCTATGATAGATTTGAATTTCAGCCTCAGAAACTAGGAAAGACACCATGCCTAAGAGTCGGAAAGTCTGGATGTATTGCCCGCCTAAGCCGAAGAAGCCTAAGAAACCAAAGGTGCCGGATTCGATGAAGGCCGAGCTCAGTCGGGGGGCCCAACAGCTCATTGACGAAAAGCTTCGGCCCGCTAACGTGAAGCCCCCGCCTCCGAATCCTCAGTTCAACTACATCACCGATCTCTTCACCAAGTGGTATCAGAGTTACTTCTACTTCTGCGCCACCTACGCCTGCCCCTTCCCTGACGCCATAACTCCCACATTCGAGACTCGCTTTGCCGGAATGGGCTACTTGGGGCAGGACAGGTTCAATCTGGCGTATATGAGGCACACAGGCCAATGGGTGGAGCTCTATCCCAGCCTGATGATGGATGAGTGCCTCAAATCCATAGAGGAAGAGCCGCACTTCATCCCCTGATATAGCCGGACGAGGCTGTTTGGTTAGGAATCGCTCAAATCGCCTCTCAGGTGCCTGTTAGTCGATATTTCTATTTGAGCCGGGGTGAGACGGTGTTCGACGGAAGAGACAGATGACGATAAAGTCTCATCATGAATGATAGTTACGCTAACTATTTTTTATTTCATGAGATACCTCTCCCTAAAGGGGTGTGTTCAACAACCTACCTCCTTCTCCGAAAAGTCGCGCCGATTTCGTCTCAGTGCCTTTGGAGGCATTTCTCAGGCACGTGCCGAATGGGGTCCGAAGGGGCGGACTCCGTGATAAACTCCTCGCTCATGAGCCTGCCGGAGCTTGGGCATGGACGATCCCAAGAGTCGAGATGTAGAACGAAGCCGCTTCGTTAAGGCTTGGCATGCCTACGGAGCCGAATTCTCGGTGTTCGTTCCCGACCATCAGCCCGCGCCCACCACATGGGAACCCCACGTGGAGGAATTTGACGAGGAGCACGTATTCATGAGGGATCGGGCGGCGGATAGTCTGTATAGGATCAACGGCCCGGCCGTAAAAGCCGACGTATGGCTTCTTTGTCGGCAGGAGGAACTCGCACGCAGCACTCGGTGGCCTGAGCTGGAAGTGTCCGATAAGGAACCGGCTGAAGAATTGGGCGTTTCCGAGGTGACCGCATGCAGCTACAGGGAGGAATTAGCCAGGCTCCGCTTGGTTACCGTGAAAACGCGTATCGGATCGTGACCTGTACCGGTTCCTCATTTCCGAGGGGGTTCAATTTCAGGGTGGATGGTCCGGCACGAGACCTTTATGGAAGGAGATTATGAACGCACTTAAACTGTTGTTGGCGTTTGCGCCGTGGATAGCCTTCTGGATCATCTCCAGCGGCCATTCGATGATGAGTCTCCAGATCGGAATCTGTGTGGCGGCGGCGCTGGTGTTAATCATGGGAGTCACAAGACTTCACCGAGGACTCATCTTGTGGGCAGGCGTCGTCTTTTTTGCTTTCGCCTTGGTCACGGTGGTTTTGCTCAAGAATCTTTGGGTTATCCAACACCTCGGCATTCTGGCGAGCGGCACGTTGTTCATGGCCACCCTGGTCTCCATTGTGATCGGTCAGCCGTTCACGGAGAGTTATGCACGTGATCACGTGCCGGAAGAGTTATGGGACTCACCGCTCTTCATTCGGAGCTGCTATACGGTGACGGGGGTTTGGGGAATGATCTTTCTCGCCAACACGATGGTCAATGTGGCCAAGCCGTATAGCCCCGACTTCGGAGAGTGGTTCTTTCGTGGAGTGGAACTTTGCATCTTGGTTTCGGGAGTCGTGTTCACGACCGTATATTCCAATGACATGAAGAACAAGCGGGCTCTTGGAGCGGGGCAGTCTAACAGAGAGGACGGTGAGCGGCACGAATGAAAGATCCCCGACCCTACGCGGAATTCGATGAATTGATCACAATGCTCCGTGTCGAAGGTTACGAACACTGTGAAGGCTATCTCTTTGCCCCTATAGGCGTTGTAGGTCGCTACAGCTTTCTCATTGGCGTCAAACGCTACCAGGAGAACGAATCCCGCTCGCTCAAGTCCCAACGACAGTCCACCTGCCCCACAAAACGACTCGATACGGCAATAGCGATGCTTCATCTTTTCAAAATCTCCTCGTTGAGTCGGGCCGCCAAGCGGGATGAATTCGGGAGTTCGCGCCCCCAAACGGTTATCACTCTTCACACTGAGTTGGTAAGGTGTCGATGGCCCTTTCGGCGCCGGCTCCGCTTGCGTTCAGCCTCCCGAGGCTTCAGTCGGTCCCCCATATCAATACCGCAACCTTGCGGCAAGGGGGGCAAGGGCAAAGGCCCGGAACTGAAACTATTGACGAGAATTGCCGTCACTTCAACTATTGGTGGCCACCGTAACCACCTCACTATTTGTCGGGCAATAGCCAACCCTTGAGTGCTTCCAATAATTCCACCTGCCTGTTCTTACTCAGCCCCTCTATCGTAATTTTGTCCCCTTTGGATGACGCACGGACCGTGCAGGCCCCGAGTTTTATCGCCTGGGACGGTCTCCCCCCACCTCTCTTTTTGGTCTTCCTGGTCTTCTTCAGCGCCGCCTTAATTTCCTTTTCCAACTGTTCGGCAGTCCCCTCCTCCAGCTTGGGGAGATTCTTGGACACGTAATCCGCACAGTTGTCCAGCTTGGACGCGATGAGAAGTTTCTTTATTCCCAGGTGTGCAAACTCAGGCAACTGCTCCTTGTATCGGTCGGCAACCTGCACGTAATTCTGAGCCGTCCTTCTTGGAAGGTTTATGAATTCGAGCCATGCGTGGTATACGCCCAACGGTCTGAGCTTGGATCTGACTTCACTCAAGATTGTCCCCAGTTCGTTGATGCCTTCGTAGGTCTTCTTA
>JAZDOF010000874.1:0-3785 GCA_043799015.1 Pseudomonadota bacterium
CAGTCAAGGCCCGGTCGATTGCCCGCCCGTATGTTTCGCGGCGGTCCCGCTCCCGGCGAAACTGGCCGTCTCGGTGGGCCAGTTCTTGTTGAAGTTGCGTGACCTGCTCGCGGAGCCGGGTTTCGTTCAGCCCCATGTCCCGCTTCTGCCGTTCCCGGATTGTGTAGGTCGATGCCGTTTCGCCCCGTTCTGCTGTTGCCGTGGTCATTGCCCGGTCTCCCGTGAAAAGTTGTTTCGTTCAATTATCCTTTCCCGATATTATCGTTTGCAGATAATAATGTCAAGAGTTTTTTGGAGAAAATTATCGTTTTCGGAAAATTATTTCGGCGGCAAGAGGTGCCGGACTTCGCAGCCGAGCGTGGCCGCAATGGCTGGAAGCGTCGAAATAGACGGGAGAGTTTTGCCGATTTCCCAACCGTAGGCGGTTGGCGGCTGGGCTTCTACGCCGTTTTGAGTGAGCCGGTCGCAGAAATCAGGCACCGACAGTCCTTTGCGTTTCCGCAGGATGCGTAGCCGTGCGGCAAAACGACCTTTGTAGGTCGAGATGTCGGGTTCTTTTTCTCGTTTCGACATGGCGGTGGGCCGTGTTTCGTTCCGGTCTACCTTACCGCCACCACGACGTTCATTCAACGCTGTTGTCATGCGATTGCTCCTGAATCAGAATACGTCGGGCAGTTTGTCGCCGATGAATTCAACTGCTGGATATTCCCAGTCTCGGACAACCTCGCCGCACTTTTCAACCGCTTCGCCCGCACTACTGGCCTGAGTGGTTGCTTCGTGACGGATACCACTCACCCGCCAGTAGCCAGAGCGGCCGTTGTCGGGATGGTTGTCGATGGCGTGTTGGTGGCACTTATCGTCCGCATCCCGTAACGCACCACGGAACGATTCAAACGTCTCGTTTAACGTTGGAATTGCCGCCTGTTTTGCTTGACATTCCGGCGACTCATCAAGATGTATCGCATGCAGTTTCATGAGTTCCGTTATGGCTTGCCCCGGCTGCATGCCCGTCACGTCGAACAGTAGATTGCAATACGGGCACTCGCTGAGCATGCGATTGCCGAGCGTGGCTACTTCCATCATTCATTCTCCCGTCTTAAAAACTGCCCACCCCCGCACCAGCTCCTTGCCTTTGTCTCCCGTCCTGGCTTCGTACGGCTTCGTGCCGAGTGTCCATCCTGGGTTGTTGGACTGGCATCCCTGCCGGTAAACGTCCATCCTGGACGTCGATTTCATCCTGTGAAATCTTGGCCGCGTCCTTGCGGCCGGTGGCTCCTTGCTGGTAAAATCAAACTCCTGACGATACGGGGTTGGACAGAACAGTGAAAGATTCCGCCGCCGTGGTTCATGGCACCGCCGGGCGGATCGACGGCAGGATTGAACGTCGCATGGTATCGACGCGCCGGATGCGATGGTCTCAGAGCCGGACTTCCGCAGGCACTCACGGCTGACCTACCCATGCTGCCGGGCGAGGCTTGAGAGGAAAAGACCACAGAGAAACCCCTCAAAACTCTGGCAGCTACCGACCAGGATGGGCCGATTGAAGTGGTCCCGACGGGATTCGAACCCGCAATCGCCCCTGACTGTACCTGTTGGCCTTGGAACAGAGACTTCTCACACGCTAACCGGATAGTGAGCATCCCGGTATGACTCGCGTTGCGTCTACCAATTTCGCCACGGGACCAAAGTGTGGCATGAAAGCGTTGGGCCGGATTCGAACCGGCAAGCACGTTGCGAACTTCTCCGTCAGGGCCAAAACGGCAGAAAACCCGCGCCTTGCAAGAAGTGAAGCCGCCCCAACTTCCTTGGAATTGGCTAGAATTCTGTGGTTGCAAGACGCGGGCTGAATCCAAAAGTGCGGCCGACGCAACCGTTTCCGTTCGGTTTCGCCGGCTCAGTGTCCCGCTACCAGACGTGTCGGCCGCACAAGGAAAGCGTGTGCCTGAATGCGATTGGCGGTAAGCCAAAGTGTAGGCGCGCACGTCGGAGTCCTTTTGCCGTGCGTCCTTGCGGGACGTTTTGTCAGGTTGTCGCCCTGGGTTGCCTGAGAACAGGCGAGCAGGACCAAGTCTTGAATTTCAAATCACCGCGATTGAACATCACATTCAATCGACGGTGCACAGCTTAGCGTGTCATATCCGACACGTCAAGCGATTTTTGAAAGTTTTTCCATTTTACCGAAAAGAATTGGAAGTTCCATTTCCAGATACCGTGCAATTCGTTCTGCTCGATCGATGGTGACGCCTTCCTTTCCGGGGCGAATCGCGTAAAATGCAGTTGTTCGGACGGCATTTGGGTGATTCGCCTGAGTGTTGTTCTCCCCGACATTGTTTCAGCAATGCCGGGGTTTTCTTTCGGGAACCACTCCCGAAACCATCTTTATTATAGCCATGTTTAATCAGAAGTCAACAGAATTCAGCTTGACTTTTCAATTTTTTCTAGCTATACTTATTTCATGCGTGGACGACCACAAAAACCACCCAACGAACGGCGGGCAAAGCCACTGAGAATTCTGCTCACAGGCGAGGAACGCGCGACAATTGACGGTGCGGCCGATTCAGAGGGTGCCAAATCATCTACGTGGGCTAGGGGCGTGATACTTCGGGCAGCACGCAAAAAACAAAAGAAATGACGGAAGGTGGGGGTTACGATCCCATCCGGGTCACCCCGGCCCTCACCGGCAGTTTATAAGGCTGCTGTGGCTCCAATCCACGAGGCCACCTTCCAAAGCGAAAGCCGTGACCCGGCGCAGGCGGCAACCTGACACCGGGCACGGCTTTTAATCTTGACAATGGTGGCAATCGAGCGTACAATCTACGCACGATGCCGTGGTGAGTCCGTTCGTACACCGAACGCTCCGTCAGCATCATTTGAGATTTGCCCTCGGACATCAGTCTTCACACAAAGTGGTGTCCGGGGGCAGTTTCTTTTATTCGCCCTCTTCTTTCGGGTTGGTCAAGCTGTAGAGTATCGTCCCGTTCCTTTCCTGTCTGAAGATCACCTTGTTTTGCAGATCGGGTGCATTGGCTACGCCGCGAACCTGCCGTTTCTCCAAGCCGCTTCGCTCTGCAATGTCGGTGACTGTCGCGTCAGCCTCCTGAAGAACGCCGAGCACTTGTTCTCGGATTGACGGCCTACGACCGCGACGACCGCCTGGATGCTTGATCACACGCGGCTGGCGTTCAATTTGCGGCACGGGAATTTGATCAAGATACGTGCCAAGCGTTTCCAATGCCCGGAGGGCTTCGGCGTGTTTGACCTCAATCGTCTGCCGAAATGCATCACAACCCAATCTCGCGCAGCACGACGTCGGACTATGGAAATGCGCGGCGATGAAAAAGCGCTAGCCGAAGAATTCGGCATCAAGCCGACGTGCCTCGAATGCAAAGAAGAGGTGAACGTCGGGGCGAGAAAGTGCAAGCACTGCGGGTCGGAACTGTAGCGGGCTACCGGGTTGCCTACTCGACTCCCAGAAAGTCGAGAATCCGCCGCCGCCCGGCCTGCGTAGCGAGCGTTTCCGGCGGCAAAATCAGAAACCGGCCCGGCCAGGTACACGTGAGCGTATCGGCAATCTCGTAGTACAGATCCCACCAGCGTCCGGCTGCCTCTTCCGGGTCATCGCGGCCGAGGTCCGGCAGCGAATCCGCCCACGGCAGTTGGCTCTCGCGAGACGGAAGCCACGGGTTCGGCCAGCCGTTCGACTTGAGGTGGTTAACCCAACTTGCAACGGTTACATCGCGCTGTCGCTTCAAACAGACGAACCGCACCCGTGGCAGCACCTCGGC
>JAZDOF010000877.1:0-9838 GCA_043799015.1 Pseudomonadota bacterium
CAGCACCGGTTCCATGATTTCGGGGATGTCTACGCCGTAAACACCGTGTGTTGCAAATACCACGTACGCATAACGGTCGAGCGAAGAAGCGATCTCGGAAAAGAACACCTTCTTGGATGCCCGTGCCCCAACGAATACCGCACTGTTTTCCTTAAAAAGGTCCTTCAGGTTCTCGGCGACTTCCCCAGTCTCTTTCAAACGATTGAATTGGAGCCCCTGCTCTCCCGCGGTTTCCGGCCCGGCCATGCGTAAACCCGTTTCCGCGCCTTCGGCGTCACCGGAAGCTTCGGGTTCCGCGGCACCGGCTGCCCGTTCGTCGCTCATGCGGAAAATCGGGTCCGCGATAACCAAGACTCCGCCGGAGGGGACACCGGCACTCGGTTCCTTTCGCGACGACAATCCCAATGCCGTGAGCGACTGTGCGTAACTAATGCGGTACAAATCCCCAAGGTAAGTCAAGCCCTTCAGATTGTCCCCACCCCAAGGCGCTTTTTCCCATACCGGTCGGCCGCCGGCCGCTAGGGCCTCAAAGGGGAGCACGGCCAGGAACCCGTCCGGAATGATTACCACAGCCTCTCCCGCGGGTATCTTGTCCGAAACCGGTTTCACGAGCTTGTCGTACATACGCCGGGCAAGCTCGACGTCGAAGCCGGCGAGGTCCGCTCGGTCCAGCGGTAGGCGCAAGCTTCGGACCGATTTGGCGAGATCTTCGTTGCGCCATTCGACATAGGTACCGGTGAGTACTCGCTTGCCCTTGAGAAGCTTGATTCCCACCCCGTCTCCCAAGAGGTCGTAAACGATGGTGTAATGGTCTCCCAGGTCCAGTTCCTCCCATCTTATGGGGCGTGGATACTTTACCGAAGCGTACGGTCGATAATCGCGCCAAAGCATATCCACAAAGGCGTTCAGCTTGTCCTTCGCCTTATCCAACTCCGCATCCAGCGCATCCCAGCGTTTGGGGTCCACCCGCCGCGGGCAGCAGTCCCGCAATTCGGCGAGAGCGGCCACCGTCGCGACCAGGTCCTCTTCTTCGGCCGTCACTTCTTGGGGCACCCCGGAATAGCCTCTTTGCATGACATTGGTGAGACGATCGGCAAATGCCCTGGCACGGGTAAGGTCGCCGGCTACGATGCTCGATTCCCAACGGCCTTGTTTCATCAATGTGCGCACCACGCCCCTCGCAGGATCCAACCGGTTGAAGCCCCCGACGTTGACCGCGAAGAAGCCGGGCCGCGCGGCAGGCAGCAAACCCGCACGCAACCCCTCCACCAGGTCCGATGCCTTGGCAAAATACTCGCCGGCTTTGCCGACATCCTTACGGGCCTCGCAGATCATACCCAGGCCCGTGTACGCGGCAAAGCGGTCGTCGCTCCTGCCGGTTTTTTCATTGTTCTTGAGGAGCATTTCGTAGAGCTTTTTCGCTTCAACGTGATCCGATTTGACCAGAGCAAGCCTCGCCAGGGACGCAGTTGTCCCGGACCTTTTAAGGAAGGGCTCCGCAGATTCCGGTCGGCCGAGATCCAGGTACAGGCAGCCGATCGCGTCTTCGGCATCCTGAACGTCGCTCCCCGTCGATTCCAGCTTCTTCAGGGCTTGTCCCAGGATTTCCAGAGCCTGCTGGGTTTCTCCCCGTGCGGCCAGGGCCTTGGCTATGCGAACGAGGTTACGTGCCTCGGCCGATTGGTCCCCTTGATTGCGCGACAATGATAAGGCTTCCCTGTAGTAGGACATGGCCTTACCGGCATCACCCCAATTTTCGTAAAGCTCACCAAGTCCGGCAAGGAGCGTGGCATGTACGGGCGACTCACCAGCGGCACGCACTAAACCCAAAGCCTCATTGAAACGCGCGGCGGCTTCCGCGTACCGACCCATGTCTTTGTAAAGCCGTCCGAGTTGGACGAGGGCGGAAGCCCTCTGTTCGGGATCGGCGTCCCCCGCTATATCCATGGCCTTTTCAAAGCGGTCAACCGCGTCCGAGAGGGTGCCCGTAAACAACGCGACGGTCCCGAGGCGGGACTGAGTTTCGGCCTCGAGCTTCTTGTCCGCGCTCCCCTTGGCCTGTTCAAGCGCCTGTTCGTATGCCTTTCTCGCTTCCCCGAAGCGTCCGGCGCCGCGATACGAGTCGCCGATTTCCAGCAATGCCTTCACGTCTCCGAAAGCGTTTCCACGCTTTTTCTCGATGGCCGCGATCGCCTTGAAGCGCTTCAGGGCGTCATCGTGATCGGCCGTCTTGAGACTCAACAAACCTAAACGCCGGAGGGTTAGTACCTCGGCGTCGAGATCCTTTCTTTTCTTGGCACTTTGCAGGGCCTTTTCATAGTATTTCGCCGCGTCCCGGGTTTGGCCCTGCCGTTCCAGCGTCAAGCCCTGCTCGCCAAGAATGCCGACGGGGTCAACGGCCCCCGGGAGTTTATCCGCCGCGGCAAGGGCCTGCTTATTGTACTTATCGGCCTGAGCGTACTTACCCATCGCTCTGTGGGCTCGCGCGAGCGCATAGAGCGTCTTCTGTTCGCCGACAAGGTTGCGTCCTCGGACATATTGAGTCAGGGCCTCATTGAACACATCCCCGGCTTGGGACCAATTCTCGGGTTTGTCGCCTCGTTCGAGGATGTCGATACCTTTGGCATATAGCCGGTCGGCGTCGTCACCTGCCTGCGCCCATACCGGAAGCGAGGAAAAGACGAGTATTGCGGATAACACAACGGATAGAATTGCGGTCTTACTCACCTGTACCCCCAGAAGTCGAAATCCTATGATGGTCCATTACCGGGATAGGTCAAAATCGATCATGAAGACGCTCTAAAGCCGTAATCGTTCGCAGCGACGGGTAAAGAATTACCACGACACAAAGGCACAAAGAAATCAAAGGTCAATGCGGTCCATGGTTGCCAAGACCGGAAGAGACCCGCCTAATGCAGGGGATTGGGGCTCCGGCATCAGTCGAACACGAATCGCACTTCCTCGGGCAGGATCTTATCATCCAAGGGAACGTCCAAGATCGCGCGGCCCGTCCCGGATACTCCCGCGGGCCATGATAAAGCAATGGGTCCCCACATGGTCAGAGAATCGGCCCTTGTGCCTTTGTTCATCATGGTCGGTCCAAGGTTCACCGTCAAGCCGGGAGCCGATCCCCCGGACGCGGATTCCACGAACGATCGCAGGCGAACCTCCTGCCGCGAGCCGTCGGACATGCTGAAGATGACCTTTATCGTCATGGACGAACCCGCGCCGGAGCTATGCATGTAGAACGTCCGAGAGCCTTGATCGAAATCAAACGATGCGCTCCCCGAAAGCTTGTCCACATCTTCGCCGATAAGCCTGACCCTCAGTTCGGACGGCATTGTGCGTAAAGGGTTCACCGGTTGAGCAATCAGTTGGTCCAGTTTGTCCCTTGTGGGTGCCGAAGCGGGCGAAGGCGTCGAGGGAGGACTTGGAGGAGGCGGCTGAGCCCGCGACTGGGACTGAGATTGGGAAATACCCTGCTGCGCTTGACTTATCTGATTGCCGACGTTTTGGATCTGTTGTCGGAGTTGTTTCTGTTGAGACAGCAGGTCGAGCAGCTTGCAGCGCTTTTCCGCATATTCCTTGGGCAAATTGGGGAGCTCGAGCTCTTTCTGGACCTGTCCCACCCGTTGCTCCAGTTGCGCCTGCTGGGCCAAAAGATCATCGCGCTTCTTTTCAAGTTCCGCTCGCCGGTTGCGCAGCCTTTGCTCGGGCGAATCGGCGTTTACTGCCGGAAACCGTTCGGGCCGGGCCTGGGCCCATAAAGCCCCCCGTTCCGGTCGAGTCTCCGGACTGCGGGCCTCCGAGTAAGACACAAAGCCCATCACGCCGAAAACCATCCAGACCAAGGCCGCACCGAGGGCCGACAATCGGAGGAGGGAACCCGCTTTTTCAACATAGCCCTTCATAATTCCACCTTGCCAGAGTGAATATCGATCCGGAGTTTGCGAGCAATCAAGGGGTCGTGAACGGGTTTTTCCCCTCGATCAGTTTCGTCACGTCAAACCCGGTGCTGAAATGTATCCCCAGGTTGTTCCAGTGCCCGTTGAGGTCGTCGTACCCGTGGTCGAACACCAACCTGAACCAGCCGTCACGGCCCATGAGTTCAGCGCCGAAGGCCCAACCTCGTTTGATTTCCACGACCCTATGGAGCATGTACTGGTTTACCTTGAGCTTGAGGTCGAGTTCATCACCATATAGAGGATGTATGATGCAGGCTTCAAGTCTGATGTCCGCGGCCCTACGAAGAAGATAGTACAGCCCGCCTGGGGCGTACCCGAAAAAGTCCGCGTACACGGTGGAATTGAATGTGAATAGGCTTTGGCCGAAAGTCAGCATGGCAAACTCGAAGCCGGCCGCGCCGCTACGATGCCAGTTTCCCGCGATCCTCGTACGATTGAAGAAAAAGTTGGCGCCGGCCATGACGCCGAATGAAAAACGCTTGCGATATCCGCCTCCCACAAGCATCTGAGCGTTGCTGTCGGGCGCGTCCGTACCCAGTAAGGACTTGATGGGGTTTTCGAACCGGCCGTGAAATTCGCCGAAGACCGTGTTCGTGCCCCCTATGGTTACGGGGAAGAAGTAATCGGCCACGAACAGCGCTTTGGGACTCCCCGCACCGAATGTGTAGAGACACCCCAACTCGAGATTGCGAACGCGCGGAATCACGGCATCGAACCAATTGTTGGAAACGAATAAGGAAGAGACTTCCCTTGCTTCCATTCCTTGGGACGATTGGAAAGTTCCGGGCAAAGGCGCGGGGGGGCCGAATAGGGAGGCCCCGGAAGGCGCCCCCGGGAATTGGAGGACACCCTGCGCCTCCACCGTATTAATACAGGCCGAGATGCATAAGATAGCCGCCGCGGCCAACACCGGCATAGTGCGTAGTACGGCGGCAACCGCACGAGGTCCGTAACTCGCGGGCCAAACTCGCATTGCTCCACTCCTAACTCCTTCCCCGGCCCTTGGCGAAAATCACGTGTAGCTCCCGGGCGGCTACGACAAATATCTGGAAAACGCCATTGGGCAGACGTGCGGAGTCTGCGAAACCACTATATTAAATTGTTTGTGAACTTTTAGCAGCTTGCCAATATCGCCGATTAGGAATTGTGTCAAGTGGAAAAAGGCCGGATGTCGGACGGACAAATCATCAAGTTCCGCTTTCGGATCTCATGTTAATGGTTTGAAATGAAACAAACGCAAAGGAAGAATAAACTACCCCCAGTTTATTTCATTGTAGCTGATTTTGTGCGAAAAAAGAATAAAAAAATTCCCGGCCGTAATTGGAGCGCGTACCGGGAAGAATATGGACGGAAGCTTGAACCCATTGAACATGAGCGTCACCATATTTAACGCAAAGTTTATCTTCAAAGTAATCGTTCACCACGATGGATGAAGAATGAACCACGAAGGCGCGAAGGCACAAAGGAATCAAAGGCTAAGAACCTTCAGGTACCTCCGACCCAAGCCTGCACTTTGATTCACGGGTGTACGTGCCTTGTGAACCAACAGGCTTTTATGGATCATTTCAGCTCTCTTCTTCGTGTCTTGGTGACTTTGTGGTTCTATTTTCCGGATTCGAAGAGCCGTCCCGCCGAACGGTTACCGTTCAAAGTTCGCCCAGTATTTTCCTGTAGATTTCCAGAGCTTTGTCTGAAAAAACGGCAAAAACCACCCGGTCGATTTCAGGGAACGTGTTGTGTTGATCCAGCACGGTGCGAAGCGCTATTTTTGATGCATCTTCAATGGGATAACCGTACGCGCTCGTGCTGATGGAAGGGAATGCAACGGACTTGACGCCGTTCTTGGACGCCAGCTCCATGCAGGCTCGGTAACAACTCGCCAGCAGATTGGGTTCACCGGAGGCTCCTCCGCGATATATGGGGCCCACGGTGTGGATTACATACCGGGCCTTCAGGTTATATCCGCGGGTGATCTTGGCATTGCCCGTTTCGCAGCCGCCCAAAGATCGACACTCCGCCAAAAGCTCGGGTCCCGCGGCTCGGTGGATGGCCCCGTCAACTCCACCGCCGCCCAGGAGGCTGTTGTTGGCCGCATTAACGATCGCGTCCACATCCAAACGGGTTATGTCCCCCTTCAAAGGTTCCATCCTATTCTTCATCGCGCTTCCTCCGTTTCCTGTCGGTTCCGCCTGCCGAAAGGACCAAGATGTTATAATCGGCCTGCATAGGGGCCGATCGACCCCGGCCACGGAACCTCCGTCATGTTTTCCTTCGGAAGGCTTGCGTCGGAGTTCGTCTGCCACTATTCTGTGTTTATCCGAAGCGAGGGTTGCAATGCAAGTGTTGCCTTTGTTGGGTAAGACCGCGGGGTTTATCGTACTTTTGGCCGTAATCGTCAATTCGATCATCATGTGCGAGGTCCTGGGACGCAAGGGCGCGTCCGAGCGACTGAGGTTGCTCCACCGTCTCATAGGCCGCGTCACGATGATAGGCTTTGTTTTGTTCTTTATCGGCATGGTGCCCAGGCTGGCCCTGGCCCCCCAATTACCGGTGATATACGCGCTTCACGCGGTCGTCGGGCTGGCCCTAATACCGCTGGTGGCCGCGAAATTCTTGGTTGCCGGCCGTTATCGACATTATTGGAACGGTTTGCCGGCGCTTGGATTCGCGATCACGGCGGCTACGGTTATCGTCATAATGTTTTCTTCAGGGGTGGAGCTGATGCAGGCATTGGCCAAATAACCAAGCCGAAATGAATCCTCATCACGGACATCCGGGGCCGGGAATCCCATAATCGTTGACCGAAATGGACAAGGAATGAACCACGAAGCGACACCAGGACATGGCCGGACCGGGAACATTTGAATCTACGGTGAATCGCTATCCCGTCTCCAAGGACGGCCATGGCGAATTAGGCACGTTCGAACAGGAACCGGCGGGAGGTGTGCCGCTGATCGTACGGGTGCTCTTCGCCCTAACATGCCTGCAACTGGCATTTCTTACTCCCAACATAACACTCATCCCCCATGAACGGTCCAATCTGTTCTCGGCCCTACTCTGCGCAGTTACGTTGGGGTATGCCCTATACCGGCGGCCTCGGTGCTCATTTCCGGGAAGTAGAACGGAAATCGTCATCTCGTTTACCTTAGCCTCCCTTGTAATACTCAGCGGACTGAGCAGCCGGACCCCTTTTTCTTCCACTCTCCGCGGGCTGACGATCGTCGCGTCCGGACTCGGGGGCTTCTGGTGCGCTAGACTTATATTGGAGTCCGTTGCCGATAAAGAGCTTTTCCGCAATTTTTGTCTGGGCATTCTTACGGCACTCTTGGGGGTGTGCTTCTGGGGGTACTTCACTTTTGGGGGCGTTTTCCAGTGGGTGGAACTTAACCCCCACCCCCTGGCCACGAAGATATTCCTTCTATGTTTCGCCCCCCTTTCCTTGGTCCTCGGCCGCGGTTCATGGGCGGCCATACCGGCGTGGGCTCTAATGTTCGGCAGTTGCGTCGTGTTTTACCTGGGCGGACTGCGGTCGGGCCTATTTATCCTCGTGATTCTGGCCGCGGTTGCCGCGGGCTTTGGGCTCATACGTTGGAAAAGCCTTCTCGTGTTTCTGATTCCCGTAATTGTCGCCGCGATCCATTTCTGTCACCAATTACCGCCCTCACATCGCGGGTTGGAGTACGAACCGGCCTATTACCGAGTGGAGAGCTATCCGTTCTCTCTCCACATAGCCCTAAAGCACCCGTGGTTGGGGATCGGACCCACCGCGCCGCGGGAAGAATACTTGAGCGACTACGACGTGAAATACCCGTATGTGGGCAAAGAAGACTTTGCCGCGTCCGTGAAAAAGATCCGGACATCGGAGAATATCTTTCTTACCTTCATGTCGGAACTGGGTTTTCCCTTCGTGTTGCTATATTCAGCGTCAATACTGGTCCTTGTGTGGAGGCTCATTGAATTGACGAGGGCCGGCGGCCCTCCGGTCCCATGGCACCCCGCGGCGCTCTTTATGCCGATCGCAGCGGCTTTGATTCATTTGAACGTGTATGACGGCCTCATGAATCCCCAGGTCAGTTGGTTCTTCCACATTCTCCTCGGTCTCGTTCCTATGGGTAAGAACCACGAACGGAAAGGTAACGGTGCGGCCGCGGAGCACTGAGTCCCCCGACCGGATTCCAAAAAAAAAGCAATCCAAGGAGGATTGCGAAAGAGGGTATGGCTAGGAGTCTTTTCTAACTTTATTGACATTGCACCTCGAAAAAGGTTTCAGTTCGATCGAAGCTGTTCGACCGATGCCGGTACGGGCCTGCCTTGACTCGGTGCCGGAAAAGGCATTAGACCATATTATGAATCCGACCGGGGCGTCGATGCCCCACTGCCCAAGTCCTTCGGGGAGGTTCGTCCATGAGACTTAGCGGAGAGCTGCCCATTCCGCCGCATTATGACCCGACAAAAGTGGGGCTGGTATGGCGAGTGCCGTATGGACAAAGGGCCGCGGAAGCGCGTGAGTGGGCTCGGATCCACAATATCAAACCGGCGACGACCGATGATTTCCGCGTTCTTCTTCTCCTGGTGGATTGTCAGAATACGTTCTGCATTCCTGACTTCGAGCTTTTTGTGGCCGGTCGGTCGGGTATGGCCGCGGTGGAGGACAACGAACGCCTTTGCAGATTCATTTATAGAAACCTAGGATCCGTGACGGAAATCCATGCCACAGTGGATACGCACCAGGCCGTACAAATATTTCACCCGCTGTTCTGGGTGGACCTGGAAGGCCGGCACCCGGAACCCATGACGATGATATCCGCGTCGGACGTGGAAAAGGGCCTTTGGACGGTAAACCCCGCAATTGGGATGGGGACCGATGAGATGGAGGCGGAGCAACGGCAAAGATACGCGTTGCACTACACCCGTGAGCTTGAGGCGCGAGGCAAGTATCAGCTCACCATATGGCCGTACCATGCGATGCTCGGCGGCATCGGACACGCGTTGGTTTCCGCGGTGGAAGAGGCGGTATTCTTCCACCAAACGGCAAGGCACGGCAACAACACCATCGATATCAAAGGCCGGCACGTTCTGACGGAACACTACTCGGTACTCCGTCCGGAAGTCATGCAAGATCAGGGAGGCAACCCCCTCGGGGAGATGAACACCGGCCTGATTGAAAGACTCATCGGCTTCGACATGGTTCTGATTGCAGGTCAGGCCAAGAGCCATTGCGTGGCATGGACCGTCGCGGATCTTGTCGAAGAGATGGGGAAGCACGGTACCGAGCAGGTTCAAAAACTGTACCTGCTTGAGGATTGCACCTCCCCTGTGGTTGTCGCCGGAGTGGTCGATTTCACAGAACAGGCCGAAGAAGCGTTTCGGCGGTTTGCAGATGCGGGAATGCAGGTGATGCGGTCGGAATGAGCAATGAGCGAACGGCCGATCGCGAAGGAAGGCAGGAAAGGCTGATACCGACGATCAAGGCCGAAATCGCCGCAACGAACCATGAAAGCCTCCGGGTGAAGAAGGAATGGTAAGCGTTCACCACGATCTCACGTTGAAGGATAAGCCAAGCCTCAAGTCCAACCGTCCCCATCCCCCGTCCCCTTCCCCAAGTTTGGGGAAGGGGGGCGGAGGGTGAGGCATTAAGCGGACTCGGTGAACGTTTACCGGGATCTTTTGATACAAAGGACCTAAGCTCATGGACGAGCACGCTTTGGACTTCCAGGAACTCGGTAGCACCGGCAATGCAGGGTGGTGGCGGTACGTCCTGGGCTTGGTGATGGTCGTTTTCTCCTGGTTTGCTTCATCCGTGGCGGCCTATGGGGTACTGTTGCTGTACGCCGTACTCTCAGGACTTTCCGGCAAGGAAGACGGGGCTCCAG
>JAZDOF010000373.1:0-3040 GCA_043799015.1 Pseudomonadota bacterium
CAACGAACGAACCGTCATGCAGGACGAACGACCCCGGCTTAAGCTGCTCCACAACGTCCCCGGGCAGGTAGTTGAAAACGAAATCCTCGGCCACATGGGGTCGCGAGAACACCTCTTTGAAAAAACGATCGTGGGGATTGGTTATTACATCGGTCATGGCACCGCCGCCGTGGGGCTTTTGATTGACCCATTATAACAGACACCGGCGGGAAACGAACGGGTTACGTCATCGCCCTCGTAGAGGGGCGGTCAAGGCCCTATTGAAACTTAACGGGTGGAAACGCCCCCGACCACATGTTAGAGTAAGAAGGCCGAGAAACGAATGTCTACCATGACCCATACCAACGAACACCTTGACGGTATGATACGAGACATTGTAAGGGCTGTGGTGGAGGCTTCGGACGCGGGGAGGATGGTAAGGATGGATACTCCCGTTCGCCGACCGGCTTCACCAATTATTTGACTTGGTTATGTTTTTATAGTCCATTGTTTTTCCATCGTGGTGACATGCTGGAACATGAGTGAAAACGGTGACGGCGTATGTATGGAAGATTGGATCATCCGGCCATGGAATGCGTGGATTCGTTCATGCAGTGTATCATGGCGCTCGATGAGTCTCCTAAGAACCCTGCCAAAGCAAAGGCTCAAGCGTTCTTGGCGGTAATGCCCCACTTGGTGAAAAGCGTCGGGATCGGAGCCTTGAGAGGATACTGGGATTTGGATTCGCCGGAGCTTGACGACCTTAAGGCTTTTCTCGAAGCACTCCGGTAAACAAGGTCCCCAAGCGGAGTGAGCGATGAAGTTTATGGTAACGATACAGCGAGACGATGAAGGAATGTGGGTCGTTGAATGTCCGTCCATTCCTGGGTGTGTGAGCCAAGGTGAGACAAAAGAAGAAGCTTTGAAAAACATTCAAGAGGCTATAGCGTTATGCCTTGAGGTGAGAGCGGAACGAGGATTGCCGTTGACCATAGAGACGCGGCAGTTGGAGGTTGCGGTTTAATGGGCGATATTCCCATCCTTTGCGGAAAAGCCGTCATCCGGGCATTCCGGTCGTTGCGGCCTTCGCGGAACTTGGCGGATCGAAATGACTCCTACTATGTGTTACAGTCGCGATCAGGAGAAAGGAGCCGGCATGACCCCCGAACCCCAACCGATTCTTGAGTCTGCTGGCCGACCGGTCGCTGCGGATGATGTGGCGGACTTCATCCTTTGCCGCTTCCGGGACAAGCGCGAGCCGGTGGATCATCTGAAGCTCCAGAAGCTGGTTTACTATGTCCAGGCTTGGCACTTGGCCTTGTACGGGGAGCCGCTGTTTCGCCGTGAGATCCAAGCTTGGATTCACGGCCCGGTGGAACCCCGGCTCTATGCGAGGTTCAAGGAATGGAGATGGAAACCGATTGTCCTGGAGGATCTCAAATGCCCCGACCTGCCCGGAGATGTCCGTGACCATATTGATGAAGTGCTTGAGGTCTATGCCGATTACTCGGGAGAAGAACTGGAATCCATCGTCCATCAGGAAGAGCCTTGGTTGAGAGCGAGACGAGGATTGCCGCCCCTTGAACCTTCGAATAACGTCATAGATGAAAAGGACATGGAAGTGTTCTATCTCAAGCCGGCACAGGGATGATTCAAGGAGCTGGACTCATGAACGATGTCAATGAGGCTCTCGATGGTATGATACGGGAAATCGTCAAAGCCGTGGTCGAATCCTCGGATCCTGAACGAATCATCCTTACCGGTTCTACGGCCCGTGGGACTTTCGGGCCGGATTCGGACGTCGATCTTCTCGTTGTGAAGAAGGCGTCGTCGTTTCCCGGCGGCTCCCGAAGGGCGGAATCGAGCCGCATAAGGAAAGCGCTGTGGCGATTTCCTGTTCCCATAGACTTACTCCTGTTCACACCTGAGGAAATCGAGAAATGGAAGGACGCTCTGAACCATGTGATAGCTCGTTCCATTCGGGAAGGCAGGATACTGTATGATAGACCGTGAAGACGCCGAGCGCATGCTTGATTTGGCCGCGGTCGATCTCAAAGCCGTCCGGAACATGCTTGACCCTGAACGGTTCGCGGATGCGGTATTCGGTTTTCACGCTCAACAAGCCGTAGAGAAGGCGCTGAAGGCGTGGCTAAGCCTTCGAGGAATCGCCTATCCCAAAACCCACGACCTTCGCCTCCTGATGTATCTTTTGCAGGCCAAGGCCCACGAGGATAGTGGGCGATTTCAGAACCTCGCGGATCTCACTGATTTTGCCGTGCAGTTTCGATACGATTTCTTCCCGGCGTCGGCCGAGGTCAATCGGCAGGATATTCTGACCGCCGTCGAGGACCTCTTGCGGCACTGCGAAGCGCTACTGAATCCTCTATGAAGTCGACGACTCTGAATTATTGATGATCATCTCGGACACAAAGGCTCGCAGCGACGCAAACGTTGAAGGCATGGAAGCGGACGGACGGTTCCCGTCGATTCCGATGGAATGGAACCCGACCGAGTGAACCAGGTGATGACACATGTCACCGGCAGAAGACCGCAGCGAGCCGCATCTCTTGAATGATCCCGAGTTGCGGATGGAGTTCGAACTGCTTGAATCGGTCGAAGACAGGCGGGACTTCCTCGTCGCGATGGAGGCCCCGGCGGAAGTCGAAAAGGAAGGAACCGTCCCCTGAGAGTCCTTTAAGAGAGAACTTGGGCTATAGTAATGATCCCGCGCCCATACAGCGTCGAGATCTCTCCTGAAGCCGGCCCCAGTATTCCCAACCTTCCGCAGGACCATTTGCCGACGATCACCGCCGGCATCAATAAGCTTGGAGGCAATCCCGGACCCGTGGGGACAAGAAAACCGGCCTCCAATTGGAAATCTTGTCCGATCATTCTCGCCCGTGTTATTCTGCACTATAGGAGGTTGTGACCATGCCTACAGCGCCCGCCATAGAGCCGCCGGCCATAGATAGCGAGATCGAAGAAATCCTAGCGGACCCGGAAGTTCGTGCATCCTTGGATGCTTTGGACGATCCCGAGGACAGAGAGGATCTCATTGATC
>JAZDOF010000891.1:0-4072 GCA_043799015.1 Pseudomonadota bacterium
GCCGAGGTCGCGGCCGGCGGTCGCAGTTCAGGCAGGTACAAAACTATAGAAATCTCGCTGCAAATGAACACCCGTCTACTTCGAGAAGCCCATGAAATAGTCTCACACCTTGAAGAAGAAATCCTCGACCGTTGGCCTGAAATCGACAAGATCATCATACACTACGAACCTCGGCAAAAAGAGATTTGGCGCATTGCGGTACCCATAAATGCCGCGGACGGATCTGAGCCGAACGGGAATGCCGTGCTGTCGGAACATTTCGGGGAAGCCCCGTACTTCGCCTTGTTGTCCAAGCATACGGTTACCGGAGATGTTGCAGTGGATGCCATCGTCGGTAACCCCTTCGTCAAGAGCGAGCGTCAAAAGGGGGTAAAGGCCGCAGAGTTCTTGGCGGACCAAGGGATCGACGAAGTCATCACGCGAGCCGACCTTGCCGGAAAAGGCTCGGGCTATGCCCTGGAAGCACTCCAAATCGCCCGATCCGTCACATCAGCGGCAACCTTGCCGGAACTCGCGGTCCAAATCGAACTAGAGGCTTGACGGTCAGCCGGTAGGCCTGGAACTGAAGAAAAAATGGTAGAGGTGCCGGGATTGTACGAAATAGGGTTTGAGCAGGCGTTGAATTTCGCCTTGACAGGCGTATCGACTTTAGGGCCGGAATTTGTCCCCGCCTCGGAACTTGTTGGCCGGGTTTGTGCGCGGGACGTCATCGCGCTCATCGATTATCCATCGGCCGACTCGTCCCTCAAAGACGGATACGCTGTTGTTTCTCAAGATGTGGCCCGTGCCGGTCGGACCAATCCGGTTTTGCTCGAGGTCGTGGGAATGCTCGGAGCAGGTGATCCATGCACCCTCACGGTGAGCTCGGGAACCGCCGTAAGGGTCCTCAGCGGCGCGACCGTACCGCAAGGAGCCGATGCAGTATTGGCCGAGGAGTTTACCGAAAAAGGAGTTCCCGGCCGAGTCACTGCCTTGGGATGCGCTGAGCCGGGAAGAAATATACTTGCCGAAGGTTCGGAGGTTGCCCGGGGAGAAATTCTTGTGCAGGCCGGCGAGATGTTCACTCCCGGCAAGGTAAGCCTTATCGTGGCTGGAGGAATCGAGGGAGCATACGTGTTTCGTCGGCCCATCGTCGGACTCTTGGCGACCGGGAGCGAGGTCCTGTTGCCCGGGCGGCCACCCGAGACGGGGAAACTTTTCGCAAGCAACCTGGCTCTCCAAGATGCCTGGCTTCGTTCGCTGTCCGTAACCACGATCGTACGGCAAGCCGGTGATTCATTCGACACCCTCACGTCCACAGTTGAATCCATGCTGCCGGAGTGCGACATCCTGCTCACTTCAGGCGGGGCGTGGAAGGGAGACCGCGACCTTATCGTAAAAGTCCTTGACGGGCTCGGGTGGGACCTCGTGTTTCATCGAGTCCGACTCGGGCCGGGAAAGGCTGTGGCCATGGGATTTCTTCGAGGGAAAACCATATTTTGCCTGCCCGGAGGTCCGCCGTCCAATGAAGCCGCGTTCCTGCTCATTGCTCTGCCGGCCGTGTTCCTGTCCGCCGGCTACGAAGGTTCGCCGTTCCTTCGCCTCGCGGGGACCCTTACCGAAGATGTGGGCGGACAGATGGATTGGACCCAGGTGATCCATTGCACAGTGGAACGTGACGGTCTCTCGCTCCGGCTGACCCCTATTCGCTCCGCCAAACGGCTTGGTTCGATGGCCGAGGCGGATGGGCTCGTGTTGGTACCGGAAGGAGTCGAGCATATTCCTGCCGGCACAACCGTGGAGTTCATCCGGCTGAATAGGTAATATATAAGGTCTTATGGTCGTTATATTGCTTGTCGGATCACCCCCGCTCAGGCACGGTGATTCCGAAGGGTCATGTCCATTCTTGCGGCTTCCCCTTCTTGTCTCTCTGGGGTTCCCGGTCCCTAGGTTCCGCTTCGGGGGTGCGGGCAGGCTTCTTGAACGGTCCACGCACGCGGGTGTTCATCACGGCAATGCCCAAGATTCCCGGGGCCGCTTTGAGATTGTATTCCACGCCGTCCCGCACGATTACCATCGATGGCTTGACCCTTTCCCTCTTGGTTCGATCGTACAAAACCAAAAGTTTTTCCACGGTGAGGTCCTTTACACCGTCGTATTCTATGATCACGTCGCCTTTTTCAATGCCGGCCTTCTTGCCGTCGGACTTGGGGGTGAAGTCCAGTACGGCTACGCCGCTTATGGACGGCTCCACGGGAATCACTGAGGCTTCCTTCGGTTTCTTGGGACGGTCCGTCGAAAGCTTTGCACGCCTCTCTTTTTCACGTGCGACGGCTTGGGCTACCTCCCGCTGGTCCGGTCCGGGGGCCCATGCTTTGGTAAGGAAATCATTTGCAAAATGGAATGCACGCCTTGACCCGGCCAGGTCTACGGCCACCCTGAATCCGGTATTGTAGAAGGCCATGTCCGGCCTTGACCATCCCCTGAAAGCACAACGAAGGTTCACGGGTCCGAAGGTCCATTCTCCCCCTTTGGAGACGCGGGTCTCTCCGTGGCCCGGCCCCTCGGGGTCAATTTCCGGGCTGTAGCGATAGTAATCCTCGCTGTAGTGATCACGGACCCATTCGAGCACATTGCCCGCCATGTCGTACAAGCCGTAATCGTTGGCTTCATAGGTACCGACAGGCGCCACATACTTGTGCCCGTCATCCACGTACCGGTCTCTCCACTCGAAGTCGGTGTTTTTATCCGCGAAGTTGGCCCGCCTACCGTCCGGCAGATCATCACCCCATGGAAATTGTCCCATGGCTATACCGCCACGTGCAGCGTACTCCCATTGGGCCTCGGTAGGAAGCTTGTACGGGAGTTTCTCCTTTGCCGTAAGCCAATCGAGAAACGCCTCGGCATCGTAATACGAAACCATTACCACGGGCTGCGAGTCCTCGATCTTCCATCCGGGGTTCCGCCAGGTCGCACCGTCCTTGCGCTCGAAACGCGCGTCCCGCTCATTGAACACCTGTCCGCCCCCATCGGCCTCAGCGTCGGTTATGTAACCCGTTTCTTCGATAAATCGTCTGAATTCGGCCACGGTCACTTCCGTGGCGGACAGGTAAAAGGACCTGGAAATCCGGACTTTGTGAAAGGGGTACTCGTTGTCGAGAGTCACGGGCTGCCCGCGGGCCAATGTGGTCATAGCCCAGCCGATATCGCTTTCCGAGCTGCCCATCACGAAAGACCCCGCGGGGATTCGGACCATCTTCATCTCCAGGGAGTTCGTGAAGTGCTCCATCCGTTTGTCCGGGGTAAGGTCGATCAGGGAGTCGAGCAAGCTCTTCACAACGTTGGAAGGATCCCGCACCAGCGAGTCCTTCATCTCCTGGGATGCCGGCAGCCGAGCCGCCAGTCGACCGGCTTCCATACGGCGGCCTTCGGCGACGAGATTTTTCACCTGCTCGACGGTTTGGCCCACGTCCCCGGTGACCGCCCCCGCGGAATCCGCATCCGGCTTCCTGCCGGCGGCGGGCGTTTCCCTTTGGGAGGCTTCTGCGCACACCCTAAATCCGGTGATGTCCATGCATACATCGGCAGGCACGCCAAAACGAAAGGAGTTTCTTGCAATGCCTGCGCCGAAGGCCCAATTGCCGCCACGAACGACCCGGTTCTTACCCGTGCGCGGTCCCGTAGGGTCCGCGGTGGTCTTGTCCCGGTACTCGTCGTAGGCCTTGGGTCCATGATAGTCCGAGCAGAGTTCCCACACATTGCCGGCCATGTCGTAAAGCCAATAGCCGTTGGGCGAATAGGCGCCGACCGGCGCGGTCCGCGCATGCCCGTCATCCAAGGCACGTTCGGCCCAGGGGACCGGTGATCGAACATCGGCCATGTTGAGGGTGTTTCCCCCCGGGTGTTCGTTGCCCCATGGAAAGCGACGGCCGTCCAATCCCCCCCTTGCCGCGAACTCCCACCGTGCTTCCGTCGGAAGCTCGTAATGACGGTTGTCCTGCTTGCTCAACCATTCACAGAACGCCTCGGCGTCCTTGTGACATACGAGTGTTACCGGGTGATCATCCGCGGTACGGTACCCGGGGCTTCGCCA
>JAZDOF010000907.1:0-3810 GCA_043799015.1 Pseudomonadota bacterium
GTCCACCATCCGGTTGGGCATGGGGGCGGCGGATCCGACCTGAGTCGTGCGGTCCTCGACCTTGAACCCGAGATAAAGATTCGGGTGCGCATCGAGCATGCGGCACAGCAGTTCGATGGTCATTTGGCCGGTGTTGTCCCATCCTATGTGCTGCCAGACGATCTTCGCCTGGCGATTGTGCGCGAGCAAACGTTCCAGCGCCGGAATCGTGGCCTTGAGCGTGGACGGATTCTTCGCGCTCGTCCGTCGCAAGTTCTCCGGAGTGGCCATGTCCTCGGCAACGGCCTCCATGTGGATGTCGATGGGCGTGCCGTGCTTCGCGGCGATATCGGCCAGAAGCAGGTAGAGCGGGTGATCGGCGTCGGCCGCTTCGAAAACATGGTTCTGGTTCAGGGAGAGATGCAGGACCGAGAGTTCGGCAAAGGCCTTGGCGCCGTCCGCTACCATCTCCTCGGCCGCGGTCCTGAACTTTTTCCTGACCTCGTCTGTCACCGCGTCCGGCGCCGTACCGTGGATCATGGAGTTGAGGATGCCGCCGCCGGCGCCGAGGACCAACCGGTCCGGGTATTTGCGGATCGCAGGCAACAACTTCGTGTAGTCATAGTATCCCCTCTGGCCGGAGATACGCGGCTGGGGCATCAAGACGGCCTTCAGGATCCCGTACTGGTTCATGGTCTGGATCAGATTGTCGGCGCAGACAAGGTAGTCGGCATCAGTGAATTCGACGGGTGGTTTCTGACCGCGGGCAGGTCGCTGTCCGGGGCCGCGATTCGAGCGTATTTGCTCCTGAATCCATTCGCGGGACAACGCATTGTTCAGATGCATGTGCACATCGATATACGTGCCAAATCCCGGCGCCTCGCCCGCATGGGCGGTCGGAATAGGAGCGACTCGAAGGAAAGCCGCAACCGTGGCGATAATCATCAAGTTGCGAAGCATGAGTCTTCCTCCATCTTTCCTTGAGTCTCCGGCAGCCCGCGCGCCACTTGTGGCGCGTAGGGCGCAACCAAAGCAATACTTCATACCGTTGGACGTCATTTTCTTGCACGTCTTGATCTTGCAGATCACGCGCGTCTTGCACTTCATCTTGTTATCACCCCTGCAGCCGGGACACGGATTGACGTCCCGCCCGAAGGCCAGGCAGAGGCGGCAATTCATCCCGCAGGGAGCAATCAGGCTTGTCGATATTGTATTTGCCATGGCAGCTCCACATCCCAATGGCATGGTTCCGGGGACGCGACGCCTTAAGGTGCGTATGCCGGCAACCGATTGTTCATCCCGCTTCATGTATCAATGTAAATGATGAATGCATACAGCCAGAACAGGTACAGCCATCCCACGCAAAACGCCAATGCGGATAATGTTAATTTGCCCCATTTCCGATGTCGTATGCATGCGCCCAGGTTGAGCAGGCCCATCACGATAGCACCGCCGGCAATGAAGTTGGAATAGGACAGAATGAACCAAAGGATTCTTCCCACGAAGCTGTTGTCGTCGAAAGGCCAAATAACACCCCCATAAAGCACCAGCATGGGGAGGACCACAATACACATTCCCCCAAAAGGCCAGCGTGCTGGATATTGTTTTCGGAAGGCCACAACCGCCGTGACAAGCCCCACGCATACTGGAGTCAGGAGTGCTCCCCAGAACACGATGGCCGCGCGGACATAATCCACGGTGGTTGGCGGGTCATACTTGGGAGAATATTGCCAGGCGTGAAGGCAATCCGCCCAGCATACCAACTGAAACAGTCCGAACATGACCGGGGCCATCGCCAAAATCCATAACCATCGCTTCATAGTTTCACGCATTTGTTTTTATATTATGCCGACCGTCACGGGTGAGTAGATTGTAAGGCCCTGTGTCATGGCTACATCGCGCCGTTATGTAGGTTTCGACGCACGTAGGATCATCAAAAACGGATGTATATTGCATGCAAGACCGGCAGAGTTCCGGAAGCACTCCCGCGATCCAGTCGCGTCTGAGCGCATCAAGCTTCTGTCCCCGCCAGATCTCAAGAATACTCTGCGTCGGATAATGCCCGACATTCAAGAGGCGATTGGGATCACGACACCAACAAACGCCTACGTTGCCGTCATGTTGGACGATGAGTCCATTGTACAACTGGCAGCACGGAGCAGTTCTCGGAGCAAGCCCGTGGAAGGAACCCCCGGCGGGAAGATCGCGTTCCGTAATCAGTCCGCCCCAATTGTCGTAGCCGTCGAACATAAAATATATCGGGACCCCCATGGCGGAAAGGCTCCTGTAATCAGCCGTTGATTCTGTCGCTGATTGTGGCTTGGGTGTTCGCAAGGTGATCGCTATGTCGATAGGGTTGCCGTGTTCTTCATTTGCCCGGACAAGAGATTTGACGTTGGCGATGACCCGCTCGTATTGTGGTACGCCGAAGAGCTTCTTGTACGTCTCGGGGTCACCTATGTAAATCGATATCCAAAGCTCGGTAAGGCCGGACCTGACAAAGCGAGAAATATCGAAACGGTGCAGTGCAATAAGATTGGTGTACGTATAGATCGTGCGAAAGACCTTCTTGGAGGCCGCGTATTCGACCTTGTCGAGAAACCCGGGATCCACGAGGGGATCGCCAACAACGGGTGTAAACTTGATCTCTTTTATCCCCAGTCGAGCCGCTTCGTCCACCACATCCCGGCACAGATCCAAACCCATGACGCCTCTGGGAACATCCATGTATCGATAGCCGCAGAAGATACAGTTGGCGTTGCAGATGTTCGTAGGCTCAATCGCCAGGCGGGTAGGGATGCGCGCCAGGAGATCGAAGGCAGAAGGATCGCTCAACATCCGGCGGCGCGCCGGGCGACGCATTCGCCACAGACGACGGAGTGGCCGTCGTATATTTTCAGGAATGAGTGCAAGTATCGACCTTGCTATTATCGAAGGTCCATTCATGGATGTGTGAGAGTTATCGTATCATGGGACGCTCCGGATACAAGACGAACGTGAATGAACAGGGTTTACAAGACTCATCCTTAAACTTATTTCACACTATTTCCAGCAGGGTTCGACTTCCAGTGGCATCGAGCAGTTCCATGCTGTATCTGATGATCTCGTCTTTCATGGCCAACGTTGGCGATAAGGTTCGTTTTTCCGCCTCGGAAAAAACGCAACCTCCGACGCATGGTTCGCCTTTTCTATTCGTAGTGTGTCCACATTCGAATGATTTTTACCACCTTGATGTTGTGAAGAACCTGGTAAACAAGTCGATGTTGGATGTTGATACGTCGAGAACACACCCCGGCAAGGTCTCCGATGAGTTTCTCGTAAGGTGGGGGAGTTTGGTCCGGGTTTGTCTTGAGGATCTCTAACATCTGTTCCGCTTGGGGCTTGAGGCCCGACCGAGCAAGTTTTTTCGCGTCGCGTCGAGCCTGCGATGTATACGCGAGTTGCCAGCTCACCAATCAAGCTCCTTGTGGCACTTTTCAACAGGCGTCTTGAGACCTCGAAGGATGGAGTCTTTCATGCCGGGAATGGAGGTAAGGTACAGGGTTTCTTGGATCGAGCGCCAGTCGTCCTCTGAAATCAGCACGGCCGAGTGCCGTTTCCCTGTAATTTGTACGGGTTCGTGAGATTGCGAGACGTTATCCAAGAGGGTATAAAGTTTCTTTCGTGCTTGTGTAGCGGTTATCGTTGTCATATCGGGTTCTCCATGTCGTACGCAATAACGTACGTCAATTTTTCCCCCGGCGTCAATTCTTTCTTCAGGCGAATGTTACGGGTGAGCGTACGGCGCGCCCGCCGCGGGCACGCCGTAGTGCTCCATGCGCTTGTTCGGTG
>JAZDOF010000940.1:0-3869 GCA_043799015.1 Pseudomonadota bacterium
CTTCCTCGGGCGGACTCCGGTGATGAGGACATCCTACAAGGAAGGTACCGTAGTCAACGGTATGAAGGGTATCTTGTGGAACGAATAAGACTCAAATTCCAGATAGCTTCCGCTTTCCTGCTCAACATAGGACTGGTCCAGTGGCAATTTATCTGCTTTCCCGTCCTGAACTGTCATAGCTGCCCCACGTCCGTATTCGCGTGCCCATTGGGGGTCATCGGTCAGTTTGCCTCAATAGGTGCTGTCCCTCTCACCGTAATAGGCGGAATCGCTCTGGTGGGGCTGCTGGCCGGTCGGGTGGTATGCGGCTGGGTGTGTCCGTTCGGTCTTGTCCAAGACCTTCTCTACAAGGTGCCCTACGCCAAATTCTCAATTCCGGCCTGGACCCGTTTTATCAAATATGGCGTTTTTATCGGCCTGGTCGTCGCGGTCCCCGTGTTCCTCGGCACCCAGTTCCCTGTGTACTTCTGCCGATTGTGCCCCGTCGCCACCATCGAGTCATCCATACCCTGGGCCCTTATGCAGGGCACCACCAACATGTGGACGCTGGTAATAAGATTGGTAATCCTGTTCGCGATCATTATCCTCGTGATGGGACATCGACGCTTTTTCTGCAAGGTTCTGTGCCCGTTGGGGGCCTGTTTGTCCGTTTTCAACCGCTTCGCCGCGGTCTTCCCGGAACGAAGCACGGATTGCATCGAGTGCAGCGCTTGCCAAAAGATTTGTCCCATGACCGTGGAATGCTCCAAGGAGGAACTGGGCGTCTTCGACAATCGCCCGGAGGAATGCATATCGTGCCTGGAATGTAAGGAAAAGTGCCCCACCAAATCGGTACATCTGTGGGGATGCTAGTTCAGGAGTTCGTAATTGCCGTTGGGTTGCCCCCCCCAGGGTTGAAGAATCGCCTTGTGGTTCCGATTAAGGTCGGAAAAACCATTCGTTGAAGATAGCGGGAGGCCAAAGTTCGTCCATTAACCGAGCTATTGCGGACGCGTCCCGCCTTGTCTCTTCGGACTGGTACGGGAGCCGCAGGACGGGTATGTCCCCCACCATACGGGCGATATCCGACGGAGTGTAATCCTCCTCGGGACCGGACATGTGGGAGGACTTCGATATGACGATGCCCAACGTAGTGATATTACGCCGAGCCAGGGCCTCGACGGTGAGTAAGGTATGATTGACCGTCCCCAGGGCCGACCGCGCTACCAACACGACAGGGTAATTCAACCTGGAAATAAGGTCCATCATCGTCAGCGTGCCCTCAATGGGAACCATTACGCCGCCGGCACCTTCCACCACGGTGAAATCCGCGTCCCTCGCAATTGTTCTTATGTGCTCCTCGATATCGGCGAGGTGGATCTTGCGGTCCTCCATCGCTGCTGCGCGCATGGGGGAAGCGGGTAAGGAGAACCGGAGCGGACAACAGTCATCCATGGTAACGCCGGGGCTGGATGACTCGTAAAGCAAGGTCCCGTCTTCGGGATGAAGAATGCCGTCCTTTACCGCGCACCCGGTTTCGATCGGTTTCACCCCCACTGCCCGGAAACCTCTTGCACGGGCCGCGCCTATCAAGCCGGCGGCCACCAGCGTTTTCCCGACTCCGGTGTCGGTGCCGGTTACAAAAAAACCTTTTCCCAGTCTTTCACGAGTCATTTGCCTTCCGGCCCTAGAGTTGCGATTGGGATAGGAATGACTGCATATTGTCCGGAGCTTGCTTCTTTTCCTCCGGAGAACGCACCAGACCCTTTTCCAGGTTGTAACCCCCCGCAAAATATGAAATTGCCGCGGCGACTATGCAAAAAAACATATTAAGCAGATGGTAAACCGTGGCGAAGGACAAGGCCGGCACGGCGGCGACCCCGAACAGGGCAAGCGTGTAACGTCCCACAGCGTGAAACGTGCCGATAAAGCCCGGAGCGGCCGGCAGTGCTACGCCGAAACACAGGAGCACCTGTATGGTTACCGCGGCCAGGAACTGAACGTTGAGTGAAAACGCGGCGAGCATCAAGTAGGTGACGCAAGAGAATAACGTCCAGATGACCAGGGAGTACATAAACAGGACAAAAGTCTGTTTTGGGCTGGCCATAATACCGAACCCTTCGATCATGCGCCGAACCATTCCTCCCACGAAGGTTGAAAAACGACCCGGAGCCCGTGCCAATGCCCTATCCAGGGCCGCCAACAGGGCATCTCTGTAGGTCAAGATCGCCAGTACGCCGCCATAGGAGAAAACCAGCAAGCCAAGGAGCGCTTGGCCCAGAAAGGTGTAACGCTCCGGGATCTCCGGCGTGCTCCATAGTACCACCGCCAGTAGGGCGAGCAGGCTCATCAGATCAAAGATCCGTTCAACCAAAACGGCGCCCAACGTGCTCGAGAACGACGCCCCTTTTCTCTGCAGCAGGTACGGTCTGACGAATTCCGCGGTCCTGGCCGGCATGACCATATTGAGGCCGGCCCATATGTTCATCACGTGGAAGGCATCCCAAAGGCTTACGCGGCAGAACGGACTCAAAATGATGACGAACCTAAGTGATCGCACTACCTGGATGATCACATAGAGCAACAGGCAAGGTAAAACGTACACGACCCTCATGGCGGCCACGCCGTCTGCAAGGTCATGCCATGAGATGTCCCTAAAGGCGAGGTAAAAAAAAACTCCCCCCAGAATCGTCCCGATAAGGATTAGGGCCCCTTTGGTGTAAGACCCGGACCGGCCGTCATTTGTCATGAAGCGCCCCCCAATTCTGCTTGAAAGTATTCTATCGTTTCACGAAGCCCCTCGTCCAACGGCACGGTCGGCGCCCAACCCAACTTCTCGCGTGCAAGCGTTATGTCCGGCTTACGTCTGGTGGGATCATCCTTGGGGAGGGTTCGGTAAACAACCTTGGACGACACCTCGGGCAGGAATTCAAGCACCTTTCGGGCGAGTTCCTCCACGGTAACTTCAACCGGGTTTCCCAGGTTTATCGGGCCCGTTTCACCGCTCTCCATCAGCCTAATGAGGCCGTTCACCAAGTCCGAGACGTAGCAGAACGATCGAGTCTGAGTGCCGTCCCCGTATACGGTAAGGTCTTCACCGGTTAACGCTTGACATATGAAGTTACTCACCACCCGGCCGTCGTTCGGCAGCATACGCGGACCATAGGTGTTGAAAATCCTTGCGATGGCTATATCGACCCCATTGTAGTCCCGGTACCCTATCATTAGGGTCTCGGCCGCGCGTTTGCCTTCATCGTAGCAAGCCCGCGGGCCCACGGGGTTGACGTTCCCGTGATAGGTCTCCGGCTGTGGGTGGATTAGGGGGTCCCCGTAAACCTCGGAGGTCGACGCCGACAGTATTCGTGCCTTGACTCTCTTGGCGAGTCCCAACATGTTCAAGGTTCCAAGAACGGAAGTCTTAAGAGTCTTTATCGGATTGCTCTGGTAGTGTACCGGCGACGCGGGGCAGGCCAGATGATAGACCTCATCGGCCTCCAACAGTATCGGCACTATCACGTCATGCCTTATGAACTCGAAATTCGGATTATGTAGAAACGGCGTTAGGTTCTTCTTAACGCCGGTGAAAAAATTATCCAAACATACTACCGCATGGCCCCTGCCCAGAAGGGCTTCGATGAGGTGACTTCCAATGAATCCGGCGCCACCCGTAACAACGATGTTTTTCATAGCAGACCGACTCCGAAATCCTTTCGATTTTTGACAGCTTACCTTACCGGAATCCGGCCTGTCAACCTAGTTCCCCGGATGTGAAGGAAGGGTAAGCGTTCACCGCGATCCCGAGGGTCGGGGTTGAACAGAGCTAACGGATATCTTTTTGTAAATGGTCCATCCGCGTAATAGCGCGTCTCTTTTTTGACAAGTATTGCAAT
>JAZDOF010000381.1:0-3044 GCA_043799015.1 Pseudomonadota bacterium
CCGCCCCCGGCGGTGGGGGGGGGGGGGGGGGGCGCCCCCCCCCCCGGGGGATGGGGACGGATGTAGGTGAGGCTCGATTCGTCCTTCAGAGGGAGATCGGGGTGAACGCTGACGGAATCTTCATGCGGAGGGGTCTCCTTCAGCGTTCAGGAACACAATGTTGCGCTGGGTAATGCCGGGGACACCTTGCTGATTTCTCAACAGTCGGGCCATACTATCACGCGTTGCGCACCATACGACTCAGCGTGGTGTGCGCCTCCTGAAAGCTGGTGGGGGTGGAGAGTTTGTGTTAACGTTTGACAAGCAGATAGGATTGGATCTGAGGGAGAAATGGCCGGGGGGACCTCGAAAACACCCGGTGCAAATCACGGAGTTGTTTCCCAGAATTGTCCCTAATGACACTGACCGACCTACAAACCGTCACATGCAAAGGGCTTGAGGAATGACCATCAAGGAAATGGCTATCAAGACTATTCAGGAACTACCGGCCGATGCAACATGGGATGATATCCAGGACCGCATCCATTTTGTGGCAGCGGTGCGCAGAGGAATTCGCGAGCTCGACCAAGGAAAGGCCATTAATCATCAGATGGTGAAAGAGGAATTCGCCGAATGGCTTTCAAGCTGATCTGGTCGCCTTCGGCTCTTCTGTCCGCTGCGCATCGCGTTTGTCTCCCGATTATGCCGGAAATCATGCGGAGTAGAATGTGGGCTGATCCCAAGACCCTCAACCGATTTTCCCCTTGCCCGCGTTAAGGAAGCTTCATATGGCGACGTCCGTCGAGCTTAGTAGTCCCCACAGTTGTCTGGTAAGATTAGCCGGACTTCTGTCTGGACGCTTGGCTATAGAGCCTGACTCTTCCTATTGATCAAACGGTTCTTGCTCAATTTCGTACGCTTCGATCAAGTCACCCACAACGGAAACGAGCGAGTAAAGGGGATGGGATGCATCATCTCGAACGATGTCAAGAAGGTTGTTCAGTAAGATCGTGACCTCTTCGTAGTCAGCCTCGGATTCAATATGTAATACCGGTGCCGCTGATCGGAGCGCCTGCCATGCCGGCACAAGCTGCTCAATGTCAGTCGCCGTATTCATTTCCTTCTCCAGTGTTTTCGGTCATACTCTGCGTGGGTCATGACCTGTCGGATATACAACCGTTGCTTATCATAGTGAATAACGGCTACAATCCGGTATCGATTTCCACCGACATCGAATATTGTGAAGCCATCTACGTAGTCCGCCGAGCCGAATGTTCCGCGTAGCTCTGGAAAAGACTCAGCCGCAAGCTGATGGACGTTTCGAAACCACTCTTGCAGGACGGTCATGGATTCGGGATGCCGCCCGGAATTCCCTCAACGGTCGCTTGGAGATGACTCGCATAGGTCCTTATGATTCTTAAACTTCAACAAAATATTCGAGTAATCCGTATCTCTTGACGAAAGTTATCCAGGGCATTGCCCCGGCGATCCGCCGGATATGGCCTGAAGTTTCCCGGGGGCCTCGTCTCAGCCTACGTGATCTCACTATACCACAGCCTATTGTTGAACAAAATAAGTACAGAGAGGTCGGGGTTAGGTCTCGCTTGGACAGCCCGCGTAGGACGGGGTGAACGCAGTGAACCCCATCGGTCGAGTCTTTGATTTCTTTGTGCCTTAGTCGTCTATTCTTCATCCATCGTGCTGAACAGCTACAAGAGCATATGGAAGACGTGCGCGCTTCCATCAACCAAGGCTTATCCCGGGGTGGATTCGTGGACGGGTCTTCATACCCGGCACGGCGTGCTCTTGATCAGTCGCGTTCGCCGGATAGGGTGAAGACGATGCCCACGCCTAGAACACCGCACAATAAACCGGCCAAGGCCCACAATACGCTGCGCCCCTTACCTTTTGCCGTGAAGCCGCAGCTCACGACACTGAATATGGCGGATGCGCAACAGGCGATCAACCCGACCGGGTCTTTCAGGGCCTCCGGTTTGAGCATGAAACGAAACGAGGACCCTCCATCCGTCATCTTTTCAAGGTCGGCCCACAGGAAGAAAAGGGCGGTAAACGCCGTAACGGCCGCTATCGCAAAAATGACTCCCGTCTTGCGGTAGACCGCGGGCTTATTCGAAAATGCGGAACGCCTTGGTCGAGGAGGCGGCTCTGAAGGTGCGGTCTTTCCGCGCGTCGGTCCCGCCGGTTGGGATTGGGCGCTGAGGAGGCTTCGGAGTTCCGCCGGCGAAAGCATGTCCTTTTCGACGAGCTTATCCAGGAACCCGTACAGCACGTTTGCCGAACACCGGTGTTTTTCTTGGAGTTGACGGCACGACATGCCCGCTCTGATGTCGGCCACCAGAGCCTTAACCGAGACCGCCGTTTTTCCGCTCATTCGCCCGTTCTCTCTTCCCTTGGCTTGTATTGCCGAAGAGTCTTGAAAAACTCTCATCATTACAAATCAATAACCTTGTGGTTCACTCGACCGCGGACTGAAACCCGGTGGGACTTCGGGCCCGCAGTTCGCATCATCCCATCCGTCTACCTACTTCAAACCAAGCTTGGTCCGTCAGTACATCTCACCTCTCCGGGATTGTCCATACGGGCCGGCCCCTGAATCGGCACGTGAAAGTACGTGTTTCGTTGGCGGCAAAGCGCGGCGAGGGGCCCTCGGCGGAAGCTCCACGAAGGAAGCGCGCATGCCGCGCCCAAACGGCCACCCACAACGCGCCGGGTGGATAATCCCGTCAGGAACGTAACCATTCACTCTTGTGGGGCACGTTGAGATTGGAATTTCCCACCCGTAAGTGAACGGTTGCGTCAGGAACGGGAATCGGGCTTGACACTCGGGCGTATAAGACGGCAAAGAAGTTGGGTGAGCGTTCAATGATCGGACGGGAAACGCCACGAAGGTTCAAAGGAAATCGATCCCGAATGATGAGGATAAGCGGGCCGGCGGAATTACCGGGCCTTTCACGGCCGAATCCGCTGCAAAAAAAACGCGTTTTTTCACAAGGGGTCCATGGACGGAAAAAAGACATGAAAATCATATACCACGACGTCTACTT
>JAZDOF010000382.1:0-6564 GCA_043799015.1 Pseudomonadota bacterium
ATCTCGTTGATCCGCTTGATGGGTTCATACAGCATAAGAAGCGCGGCCATGAAGGAAAAGAACGTCCCCTGAGTCGATTGGCCGGTAATTACCTGATGCCCCCCGTAGGCAACGATGACGCACACTCCGAAACCGCCCAAAGTCTCCATGACCGGATTGGAAAGAGCGCGGACCCGAAACCGACTCATGAAGGCCCTAAACAGTTTGTCGTTCTCGTGTTGAAAACGCGACCTCTCGTAGTCTTCCATCGCAAATGCTTTGACGATGCGTATACCGGTAATCGTCTCGTTGAGCCGGGAAGTGATGTCCTCGAGGGATACCAGCATGCGACGAGAGTATCGCTTCAGTTTCCTGCCAAAGAGGATCAGCGGATAAACGGCCAGGGGAAAAACCACGAGTGCGATGAGGGCGAGGGTGAAATCCCGATAGAAAACGACGAAGATTAGAGCCGCCACAGTGACGATATCGCGCACTATTCCGGTTACTGCGCTGGTCATGGCGCCCTGAACCATTGCGACGTCATTACTCATAAGCGATAGTAATTCCCCCGTCCCATGCTTAACGAAGAACCCGAGCGACATGTTTTCGATCTTTACGTACAGCGCTTCACGGAGGTCCCTTATGATGCTCTGCCCGACATAGGCCATGAGGTAATATTGACAAAAGTCACATGCGCCCTTCACGGTGTAAACAATAGCCACAACCAGGGGAATAAGGACGAGCATGTCCGGGTCTTTTCGAAAAAAGATCTCATCTAGGGCAGGCTTTACCAGATAGGCCAACGCGGCCGTCAGCAATGCCGTCCCGAGCATGCTGATACCGGCAAGCGTCAGACGAAATCGATACGGCGTTAGATAGGCGAGGAGTCTTCTGTATACCTTCAATAAAGATGCCTTGTTATCGGAGGTGGGGCCGGTAGGACAATGTGGGGCTGAATGATCGGGGCCCGGGGCAAATATGATATCAATCCAGGCGTCATCTTATGGGGCCTTCCGGGGGAATGCCCACTACGGATATCTTGGAACGGTCCGCCAGGGCCTTCATATCGTCGTAATCGGTAATCATGGTCCTGCCGGCTTCCACGGCCAGTACCGTCGCCTTTGCGGCAAGCATGGCCTCGATGGTCGGAGAGCCCACTCCGGGGACATCGAATCGCATATCCTGTTGCGGCTTGGCCATCTTCACCACCACCGCTCCGGTTATGCCCAGATCGCCTGCTCGCCGTATGGCTCGATCGGTACCTTCTATGGCTTCGACGACAATGACGGCCGCATTTTTCACGAGTACGGTTTGACCGATATCAAGTTTTCCAATGCCCTTGGCCATTTCTCGACCGAACTCCACGTCCGTCCATTCTCTTTTGTCGGGTGGTCGTCTGGTGATAACCCCCATCGGCGCCATCAAGCTTCCGGCCCAACCCGTTATTTCATCGATTACTATGCCGTCGCGTAGAAGCTCATTTGCGATGCCCGCCAACACGGTGTCGTCCCGCCAATCCGTGAGGTTGCGGAGCATGCGGAATCCGCGGAGGTCCAGGCCGATGTTCCAAGGTCGCATCAAGTTGGCTTTCTCGATTTTGCCGACCATAACCACCCGGGTGACGCCGTTGGCTTTCAACGTGTCTACTGCGCGTTGCAATTGCCCCAGCTTCATCCAAACGGTTTCATGTGCAATTTTTTCGATACCCTTGTCGGTGAAGCCTACGAGAGCGATCACCACCACGCGATGCCCTCGCTCCAAGGCCTGGATGGCGACGTGCGCCGGGAGTGTCCCTGTTCCGGCAATTATTCCAAGCGGTTCCAAGTTCATGTGGCCCTGAAGTGGTACCGGCTTAGCGAAACGCGTGCCATTCCCCTGCGGGACGAGGAAATGAAGTCGGCAAAAGCAAGGGCTTCATGCACATCGGGCATTTCGGCCCGTATTTTCATTGCGGCCTCTGAAATTGGAAGCCCCGACCTGAAAGCGGTCTTGAAGGCCTTCTTCAGGCAACTGATTGTGTCTCGCGAAAACCCGTGGCGTCTCAGTCCCACTTCATTAAGCCCATACAAGTAAATCCTGGCGCCCGATGCGAGAGTGTACGGCGGAACGTCCTTAGCAACCCCGGATACTCCTCCCACCAACGCGTACTCACCGACGCGCACGAACTGGTGAACGGCCACAACGCCGCCGAGTATGGCGTTCCGGCCTATTTCGATGTGTCCGCCGAGGTGCGCCGAGTTTGCCATAATAACACCGTCTCCCAGAATACAGTCGTGGGCGACGTGGCAGTACGCCATCAGGAAACAGCGGTGGCCTATGCGGGTGAGTCCCTTGCCGCGCACCGTTCCCCTGTGGATGGTAACGTATTCTCTGACAACGGCCCTTTCGCCTATTTCGACGAGAGTATCTTCTCCTTGATAGGAGAGGTCCTGTGGAGGCCCTCCTATGCTGGCAAACTGGTGAATAACCGTATGCGCGCCGATGGTCGTATGCCCTTCGACCACGACGTGAGGCCCTATTCGACAGCCGTCGCCGAGCGTAACCTGTTCGCCGATCACGGAGTATGCGCCTATGCCGACATCTTTGCCCAGGGTGGCCCCCGGGGCCACTACAGCCGTCGGATGTATCATCATTAGTCCTTTTGGTTCGAATGCACGAACCGCTCCAGTTTCCTAATCCTATCGAACATGTCCGGTAGCCGCTTGATCATGCTTTGAACCCTTAGAAACACATTGTACGGCATCGCCGGCATCGCTCCGCCGAGGACGGCATTATCGGCGACGTCGCGATACACCCCCGCTCTCGTGGCAAGGGTTACTCCTTGGCCCACGGCGACGTGGTCGGTGATGCCGACCTGCCCCGCTACGCGGCAGAACGCGCCGAGAGAGGAGCTTCCCGCTATGCCGACCTGAGCCGCAATTACGGTGCCGTCTCCAATATGCACATTGTGGGCGACCTGGACGAAATTGTCCAACTTAACCGCCCGCCCCAGTTTGGTGCTGCCGGCGAGGGCCCTATCAACCGCGCAGTTGGCGCCGATTTCGCAATCATCGCCGATTTCCACGCTACCACTGTGGTACTTCTTTATTATGGACGGCCTACCGCGTTCATCCACTTCCGCTGCAAATCCGAAGCCGTCCGCGCCGATCACCGAGCCCGAGTGTATTATCACCCGTTCTCCAATGGTGACTCGCGCATAGACAGTAACGTTGGGGAAGATCCACGAGTCCGCGCCTACTCGGCTGTCTTCGCCGATCACCACATGGGCGCCGATGACGGCCCGTGCCCCTATTTCAGCCCCGCGATCGATAACGGCATAGGGACCGATGACCGCTCCCTCCGCCGTTACAGCCCGAGGATGAACCTCGGCTTTGGGCGATATGCCGCCGTCCGGTCTCGCATATGAGTAAAAAAGGGCGGTGGTGCGCGCAAACGCGACCTCCGGGTTGTTCACTCGTATCCAAGGCATACGGCCGGGCTTGAGACCGTGGGGCACAAAAGCGGCCCCTGCGGCACTACCCCCCAATTGTTCAAGGAACCGTTCATTAATCACATAGGTGATATCAGAAGGAGAGGCGAATTCAACAGGGCGCACACCCGAAATCGCCGGTCCAGGGCATTCCGAAGACTCACCGCCCACCAAGTCGGCCAGTTCTTTCAGTGAAAAGCTCTTCATGGTTTGCCCGTCGGTTCCCAAGGAACCTGGTTACTTCTTTTCGGGCGCTTTTGCCTTGGGAGGCGCTGCGGCCTTCGGCTTGTCGCTCGGTGCCGCCGGTTTCTCCGTGCGTTTGGCGGCGCCGGCAGACTCGTCGTAAAGCTTCACGACTTCATCCGTGATGTTGTATGCATCGTCCGCGGACATAAGGGCCGTGGAGCTCAGTATGAACGCATATTGTCTTTCTTGGCGGAGGCTGTTGAGGATCTTGGTCAGGTCCCGCTGCATTACCTCCATCCACTCTCGCTCTTCATTCTGGAGGGACGATTGGGCTTCCTTCTCGAAAAGCTTGAGCTCCGTTTCCTTCATGGTCAGTTCTTTAATCTTCTGATTGCGGGTCTCTTCCTTAAGCATAGGCCCTTGCTTCTGCAGTTGTTCCTGCATTTCCACCAAAGAATTCTTCTTGGCCTCGAATTCCTTTTTCTTTTCCCCAAAGAGTAGCTCAATCTTCTTTCTTTGATCCTGGGCTTTCTTGGATTTGCCGATAAGACCCTGGAAGTCCACAAACGCAATCTTCAAATCTTGAGCGGTCGAAACTCCGGACACCAGCAAGGCGAAGCCCAGAGCGACGCCGATGACGGTGAACAAACGGTTCTTCATTCCGATTCTCTCCTTCTCCAATTTACTTGGGAATGTTTGGGCCGAATACCTAGTACCGGTTCCCATGTTTGTCCCCGGCCGTATGGGGGAGCATGGGCCGGGCAATGCAGCGAAAATAACCTGATACGGACATCACCTCTATCGACGGTGCGACGGTGCGATGAACGGCGACACCATAACCGATTTACCGACCCCGAACAAGAGGCGGGTTGGCGTCAAGTCGTCTCTAAATGCCGGACGCGGCCCAGCGGACCGGGAGTCGCCCGCAAGTCCATCGGCGAACCGCAATCGCGCTGTCGGCGTACAATCCCAAATGGGGACGGTCATTAGAAGAGCTGGCCCATACCGATCGCCATCGCACCGGGTTCCTGTCCTTTTTCCGGACTCACCTTCCATCCGTATTCCAGGCGGAGAGGTCCCATGGGCGACATCCAGCGTATACCGACACCGACACCCGCTTTGATATCGCTCGGAAAGGGGCCCCGAGCCACGTTCCACGAGTTTCCCGCGTCTACGAACGCAACTCCGTTGATACCCATTTTCTCGATTAAGGGTACCAAGCATTCCACATTGGCGAAGGTCGCGCGATCTCCCCCTACAGGGCTCTTGTATTTGTCCACCGGGCCCACTTCTCCGTACTGATAACCTCGGATACTGGATATTCCCCCTAAGAGTAGGCGACGGTCCATAGGAATGGGTTCGGGCGTGGTCTCCAGCAGTGCGAGTCCGGTCCATTTGAACTTCATAATGGCACCCCATATGAGGGGCTGATAATACGTCGTCTCGGCATTGAGCCTGGAGTAGTTGACTTCACCGCCGAACCCGGAAAAACGCGCGCCGAAGGTGGTCGAACTACCCCCAAAGGGAATCACCGACCCCATCCTCGTGTCTCGCACCATACCCACCGAAACAGCGTTTTCGGACAAATTTGAGAATTTTTCCGCGCTCACTCCGGACTTCTTGTAATAGTCCACCACTGATTTTGCAAAACCGCGATCAAAACCCGTTAGTTTGCTCGAATCCCGCGACGCGCCCATGGTAGCGCTCCAAGCTCCGTAAACGGGATATCCGAAGTAGAGCCCCAGCCCGTCACTGTCGCGATAGTAATACGACTCCTTCGTTTGAGTCTTGTACCCGCGAATCGTCGCGCTTAACGGGTAATCCATGAGCCAAGGATATGTTAGTGATCCGTCAAAGGTATTCTTGCGGCCGGAAAGCTCGCCCTTCAAATTGGCGATAATGCCTAATCCCAGCAGATTTCGCTCCTTGAGGTTCACGTTCCCCATGGTGCCGTCTTGGGATGAGTAGCCTAGGCCGGCCGTCAAGGAACCCGTCTTCTTTTCCATCACGTCGACCGTGAGGTTCATCAGATCGGGTTTGCTGCCGGGGGCACTCTTGATCTTCACGTTCTCAAAGAACTCCATGCCCTCGAGGCCTTTTTTGGAAGCCTCTATTCTGTCTCCGTGGTATTGATCGCCTTCGGCTACGGCTAAAGATCTCCGGATAACTTTTTCACGGGTGTGGTGATTCCCCGTAATGTCTATCTTTTCAATCGTAACCTGCTCGCCCTTGGTCAGTCTATAGGTAAGGTCTATGAAGCGATGTTCTTCATTCACCTTCTGCAAGGGCTCGACGTCCGCGTACGCGTAGCCGTAATTATTGTATAATTTTGTAAGGTTTTTGATGTCGTTGGCTACGTTGGACCTTTGGAACCAGGTCTTCGGCTTGGTTTCAAGCACCGCAATCAGGTTCTCTTTCGTTTCGACGAGATCGCCGGTTACATCGACTTTCCGTACCTGGAAACGGTCCCCCTCTCGGATCGGGTACGTCACCTTGATCCGTTTCCCCTCAATATCGATTTTCGGCGCGCCCACCTGAACTCCGATGAAGCCCTTGTCCGCGTAATAGCTCAGGAGCCTCAACCGGTTTTCCTCCAACAACTCATTCGTGAATTTGCCCGATTCATCTATGAACCAGAACCAGGACTGCTCTTTGACCGTGAGAATTTTCTTCAACTCGCTCGTGGAAAGATTCTTGTTACCGTCGAACACGATTTCCGTAAGAGCGCTTTCTTGACCCTCTTGAATTTTGAAGACGACCTGTGCCTCGTTTCTGGATATTTCCTGCACTTCATATTCGATTTTTGGGTTGTAATAACCCTTTTTCTCATACATTTTACGTATTTTTTCAATGTCTTGCTTAATCTGAGCGGGACCGGATACGTTACGTTGCTTTGTGATGAGCGCGTCCACTATTTCATCGCTCTTGAA
>JAZDOF010000383.1:0-13959 GCA_043799015.1 Pseudomonadota bacterium
TGTTTGCCGTCTCTGCAAGCCTTCTGGCTTCTATGAGCTCCTTTTCCGTCATCTTGGCGTGCGTCACGTCCTGGATCACGGCTATCATGCCCGAGACATCATTCGATTGGTCTTTCAAGGCAGCCAGATGGGTGCTCCCCCACACCACCGAGCCGTCGTTTCTGATGTAACGCACCTCCATACGCACACCGGGGATCCGGCGGCGTATGAGCTCATCTATTCTATCACCGATAGCTCCGTAATCGTCGGCAACCATGACATCGCGTAGGTTCATTCCGGTGAGCGCATCCGAGCCGTAACCCAAGAAATCCTGCAACGCCGGATTAGCCTGAATAAAGGATCCCTTCGGGTCGGTCACGGCAATTGCCGCGATGCTCTGATCGAATATCCCCCTAAGCCGGTGCTCGCTTAGGCGAAGCGCGTTTTCGGCCCGTTGTCGATCGGCTATCTCCCTGGTAAGGTCTTGATTGGCGCCTGCAAGCTCGTTGGTCCTGAAACGCACCCTCTCCTCGAGCTCGTCGTATGCCGCCAGGAGCTCTTGCTGAGCCCGCTTCCGTTCAGTGACGTCCCAAAAGATGCCCAGTACTGCAACCACTTGCCCTGATTCATCTTTTATCGGGGTCTTCGAAGTAGAGACCCACCTGACCTCACCGTCGTGAAAGAATTGCTCCTCAAATTCCGACTGGTTGCCCGAATCTATGATTTGGGCGTCACCCGACCGGTACTTGTCCGCCAGTTCTTTCGGGAACAGATCGTAATCGGTCTTACCGGCTATTTCTACGGCCTTCAAGCCCATTGCGACGGCACAAGCGGCATTGCAGGAGATATACCTCGATTCGACGTCCTTTAGAAAAACTCTCTGAGGAATATTATTCACCAAGGTGCGGTACAGTAATTCACTTTGACGCAGGGCATCTTCGGCAAGCTTGCCCTCGGCCATCCGGCATTCCAGAAGTCTGTTGCTTTCCTGCAACTGGACCGTGCGTTCCCTCAACTCCTTGATGGTCTCGACCAAAGACGTTTGAAGCCGACCCAAGCCCGCAATTATCGTGGCCGGAACCACGGCCGCCATTGTTGTCGCGCCGACCCAAAACGCGGGGGCCGTAACAAAGGCGAGGGGCTCCCAGGCGTGTCGAAGCCACCCTGATATGATCGACAGGCCTATCAACCCTACCGCACCGGTGGTAACCCCGATGCAGAGCATCCCTACCCGTGCTCCGAACACGATCCCGGTCAATACGGGGAACGCGGTCAAAACGGATAGGCCCATCCCCAGCAGGCCCCACTCGAGAATCCCGATTGCGCCGACGCCTAGGGGAATGGACAGTGCGATAAGCGCTCTCGCAATAAAACCGAGACGCCTGCGGAACACGACTGCGAATGGGGCGGCGAGATACAGCGGGATATAAATGATTACGTGGGTTCCTAGGTCCAACTCAACGGCGCGGTATATGCACGCCGACAATACCGGTAGGCCTATGATGGTGATTGCCAGCAGGATCACATCCACGAATTGGGCGCGCACAAGGTTTATCGTCCCTTGTTCCGAGCCCATGTCATCGCTGTAGTAGAGCCGACCTATGATATTTTCTCTCATTGCCCCGGTCGTCCGAATAATACACGGCACCCGGGCCCCGCCGGGATAAATGCTCGGCGGTGCCGTGATGCCTTGGCCTTATATTAACCGGTTATCCAGTAGTAATCACGCTTTTTTTCACAAAGCGAATATGTCTTGTATCCGTTCACCACTATGGATGAAGCATGAACCACTAAGACACAAAGGCACAAAGAAATCAAAAGCTAATGTTTTCTCAGGCCTTCGAGACAAGACATCCGCCCTCACCGACAAGCGGACACCATTAGCCAATTAACGTGTTTTTTTGAATTATTTCATATTCTTCTTCGTGTCTTGGTGCCTTTGTGGTTAGAATTTTCCGAGGCCGGCGACCGTGGAGAAACGAGTGTCCGGGAACGCCTTTCTTGTGGCCCGTCACTGCGTCAAAGGCTACCCCGTGCTTTAATTTCCAGGTATCGATCCAAGGCGGCCGAAGAAATCTCGGCGGCCGGGGTATCGATGACCGCTGCTCCTCGTGCGATCATCTTCGCCATAAGTTTTTCCCTTCGATAAAGGATCTCCGAAGCTACTCCCCCCCTGTAAAGATCTTGGGCGGTCGATGGGACGGCATCGGCCGCCGCCGCAGTTTGCGTATCGGACATCGCCAGCACCAAGGGGAGGTGCCGGGGAACGAGACCAAGAACATAGCGGATCAAACCTTCCGATGAACGCTCGTCTATGAGGTCCGTGAAAACGACGATGAGGGTCCTTCGCCGAAGCTTGGCGGACAGCTCGGCCGATGATACGTAGTAGCGCGGTTCCTCAAATCGTGCCTGTACTGAATAGGTCGCATCGAGGATTCGTCCGAATTGGCCGGAGCCTCCCGATGGTGCCACATGGCACAGCACGTCTTGGGCCGCGACCATGACGCCGACTTTATCACCCATTTCCAGCGCGCCGTAGGCGAGTAAGAGAGCGGCTTCGATCGCGAAATCAAGCTTTGTTTTCCCGTCGATCCTTGCCGTCATCATGCGCCCCGCGTCCAGAATCAGGTATATGGTTTGGCCTCGTTCTTCGCGGTTTTGACGTACTATGAGTCGGCCCTTTCTCGCTGTGGTGCTCCAATGTATAAGCCTTGAATCATCGCCGGCCACGTATTCGCGGAGACTCTCGAATTCCGTCCCGGACCCCTTCCGATTATGTATTCGCTGGGCACTCCGGGCCTGAGGCTTCCACAAGCCCGGCTTCCTCCGCTTTATCAGCGAAAGCCCCGGGTACATTTTAACGGCGCATCGACCCTCCGACCGGCCGTGCTTCCACACGAGCCCGAGACGCCCTAAAATCCAGAAGTCGATGTCCCCGAACTCACCATCTCCCCGTGCCTGTGGGACAAGTCTGTAGGAAAGCCGAACGGACCGACCGGGACCTACCCCGACCATTAGGGGCAAATTGTCGGCAAGGCAAGTAGGCGGGAAATCGTCTTGGATGAGCAACTGTGCCCAGCGACCGCTTCGGTTGACCACATCAATAAAGATATCGTTAGGGCCGTCCACGGCGAGCGGATATGGCTTGGGCCTATTTAAGCCGAACATTGAAGGAACGGGGGTGAGAAAGTAATCCATGGCGGCCGCAATAGCGACGATTATGTTCATGGTCAAAAGGATGACCACATTCGTGGTCCATGTTAGGTAAACGGCAATAATCGCGATGGAGGCCGTCCCGAACACCATGAAAAAACGTGACGAGAAATGGAAAATCGGAGTTCCGAGCACATTTGTGTCGCGTTTTCGAGTCTTCATTGATGGGTTTTACCGCGGCACCGGCACTCGTCGCAGGATGTCTTCAAGGAAATAGTCGGGAACAAGTCCGTCTATCAGGGCTTCCGGCCTAAGTATCACCCTGTGTCTCAGCACCGGTAGCACGACATCCTTGATCTCCTCGGGCGTCACGAAATCCATCCCCCTTATGGCCGCAAGGGTTCGTGCCGTCTTCAACACGGCCACGGCGGCCCGAGTTGAGGCCCCAAGCCGAACAAATTCAGGATCACGGGTCGCGGCCACTATTTTCCTCATGTAATCAATAAGTTCTTCCTTTACGACCACTTGAGTCAAACCGCGCCGAAAACCCAGGATTGACTCTTTTGAAATCACCGGAGAGTCTATCAACCTATCCGGATACTGAAGCTCGTTGCCGGCTGCATAGTTTCTCATGACCGCGAGTTCCGCTTCCTTTGACGGATAGTCTATGAGCACTTTCATCATGAAGCGATCCAACTGGGTTTCAGGGAGAGGATAGGTCCCCTCGTATTCCACGGGATTCTGTGTGGCGATCACGAAGAAGAGCTCAGGAAGCGCCGTGGTGTTCCCTTCTATGGTGACCTGGCCTTCTTCCATGGCCTCCAACAGCGCACTTTGGGATTTGGGAGGGGTTCGATTAACCTCGTCCGCCAGGAGGATCTCCGTGAATACGGGCCCTTTGTGGAGGCTGAACGCGCCCGTTTGAGGGTTGAAGACCTGAGTTCCTACGATGTCGCTCGGCAGAAGATCCGGGGTGAACTGGATACGCTTGTATCGGGTATCCATCAGCAACGCGAGGGTTTTCGCCAAGAGGGTCTTGCCCAGGCCCGGTACGCCCTCCAAGAGCACATGCCCGCCTGCCAAGAGACAGCAAAGCACCTGCTCCACGGGGTCGTCCCGACCGATGACCACACGCCGAACGGCCTCCTTGATTCTGTTTACTTCTGAAAACAAGCTGCCGGGTTCCGTCACCGGTCTTTCCTCCCTTGACTTCGATCGACATGATCCGGGTCCGGACGGACGGGATCAACCCGGGCAAGGCGGGCACGCCCCCTTAACCGAAGGTTTATTCCAGCGATTCTACGCGCGAGTTCAAGACACGTTTCGGGCCCTGATCCGGCCTCGACGGCTTCCCGTGCCTCACGTACGACGGCCGAGATCGGTTCATCCACGGCGGGTAAACCTCTACGGGGTCCCTTGTGGGCGACATCTTCCAGGGCTTTCACGGTAATTCCCGTGTTGCGGGCGACGCGTATCATGAACCTTCTCAGAATGGCATCCAAAGCGGTGGAAGCGGCTTTGCACGATTCGAATACGTTGGCCATGGATTCGACATATTCCAGAGAGGATCGCCCGATGGGTGAACCGAGAGAGAGGTACCTTCCTGCTTGTCGCGCCCTCCGGGAATAAATGAAGAGAAGGAAGCCGACGAGGCATTGAATAAGGACCCAGGCAAAAACCGATTCTCCCACGTAACGGCCGATCGTCTCGGTCTGCACATGCCCATGATGGAATTCGTCGATCAGGATCTGTTCCGGCATGCCGTCCTTCAATATTAAGGCATACAAGAATTCAAGGTTCCGTTCCCGGCCCAGATTGGCGTTCGTCGCCATGCCGGGATCGCTTACCGCCGTCACTCTTCCTTTGCCGAATTCCTTAGTCAGCGCTATGGAGCCCTTGGCGTCCGCGGCCAAGGAGGTCCACGCGCTTTGCGGGTCTTTCCAACGCGCCCGGCCGCCGGCATTTATCCTCTCAATCCCTTCGACACCGGGAACCCGGACTTTGACGGCGCGCCTTTCGGGATCGTTCACGTCCTTTAGCTGCAAATCGAAGCGTTCGGCCGCGGGATGGTCCATGGACCGGTCGCCGCGCCTCCTGCCGCTCTCCTGCGGTGCCTCTCCTTCAGTTCGTGCCCTATCCCCCGGAAGAAAGCCGTGGAACATCACCAGTTCGTTTCCGTCCTTGACCCACTCTTCAAGTTTTCGCGCTTCCCGATCCGATATCCCTCGTGCCCGCGGTTCGATGACGAGCAAAACTCCCCTGTAATTTCCTAGTTTATCATACGGGCGTCGCAATCTCACTACCGGTAGATGCTGCTCACGGAGGCAGATGAATAGGGCCTTCGCACCTCCCGGACCTCCGTAATAGGTCGAGGGATACGGGGGAGGACACCTGGGGTCCCCAACGGTAAACAAGAGGATACCGACTCCTCCCGCCAGGAGCAGTACCGAAGCCGCTATCATAAGGCTTCGCTGATCCATGGACTCAGTGATCCTCCATAACCCTCAATAGGCTCTGCCTGAAACGTAAGTAATCCGCACGATCGCATGGTGCATCGCCGTATCGGACGCGGTTGAAAACCGGTATGATTTCAAGAAGGATCTCCCGGGCAACACCGTTGGGTGTGACGGCCGGAACGATCTCCCGGTTGGTCATGCCGGGTTCCAGCACGAGAAGGCCCTTCTCGGCCAGAAAGTGGAGAAGCAGGCGGTAATCCAATATCAAAGCCGTGCGATAATCCCCTCTCTCCACCGCCCTACGCGCCCTCTCCCGAAGGCCGACCTCCGCTTCATCAGGATCTGTGGAATAAGATGCCGATGGGTCGGTCCGCGGTCCCGCCTTCCCTACCCTTCTCAAAAGACTATCCAATAGCCGTTTTCCCAACCACCCAAAGGTGATGATCAGACTGCCGATCAAAAGGTAGTGAACAATGGTCGGCCACAGGTCGCCCCCGGACCCGAGACCGGGAACACGCCGCGTTCCTTCCATTCGCAGGTATGACAGGAGTCTCTCTAAGAGCCGCCAAATACCGTCCATGAGCCGATCCATCACGCCGGGCCCTTGACAGCTCCTTACTTCCGGGTCCTCCAAGGCCTTTTTTAGGACCGACTCCGGATTGTGCGGAAGGTCGAATTGCTCCTGCAGCTTGGAACGAACCGGACGATCCGTCAATAAAGGGTCTCCGACCTTTTGCACCGATGATGCATGTGGGGCCGTAAGTCCGTGAGCTCGGTCCGGATCGAGCGGGCAAAGGCCCGGGATCGCCCGGCACAGCATGATGACAAAGATGAACGGGGGAACGAGTTTCATTTCACAGCCATTGGCTAAAGTCTTATACTTTTCATGTACCTTCACCACTTGTCCCTTTTCCGGTTCGGCTCACCATTACCCGTGCCCGACAACGCGGATGCCTTCATGTAGGCGGTGTTCGACCAAGATATCACAAAAATCGCTCATGGCTCCCTATGCTCAACGAACCATGGAAATGCTTTTCCGGCTTCCATATTCGAACAACCGAGCCTTCGGCGGCGACCGAAGGGAAGCCGCAGCCGATTGATAACCTTAGACAAAGAATACCATTGATTTTCACTTGACAATTCACATTTGTAGGGATAACATTCCGCAATTCTTATAACTAGTATAACTGCCCGTCAACTTTTCTTTTGTTCCGGAGATGTCACCTCTCTGAGCGAGAGAGATCAATGACTGGAGCTCACATGAACAAGTCGGACCTCATCCTTAATTTGGCCAAAGAAACCGAACTCCCCCAGAGAAAGGCCGAAGAGATCGTGAATCTTGTTTTTGACACAATGTCGAAGGCCCTGGCGGACGGGGACCGGATCGAGATTCGCGGCTTCGGTTCGTTCATGGTGAAGGAATACGAGGGATACACCGGTCGAAATCCCAAGACCGGCGAAAGAATCGTGGTCGAGTCCAAGAGACTCCCCTTCTTTAAGACAGGCAAAGACCTGCGAGAAAAAACGGACGCGGACGAATGACCACCCACCCCCTTCCCTGCCCTGATTAGTGGACACACTTAACATCGTGGGTGCGTTCGTCTTACGACCCGGATTATCGTCAATCGTCTCATGTGAGCCCCGACGGCGCGTACTGAGATGATGCCGGGGCAGGCTTTCCAGCCTGCCGAGATCGCACTAAGAAAATTCGCAGGCTGGAAAGCCTGCGCCACGTTGAGATTGGAATTTTCCGCCCGTAAGTGAATGGTTACGTGATTTGCTTTTCCCGGCTGAGCGCACACCTTTGCGATTCGGTTTTCCGAGTGCATGGGGCCGTCGTGCCGGACGCCGGATCAGGAGCGGGGCGCCGTGGAAGCATACGACAATCCGGCTGAAGTCGGGGAAATTCTTTACGAAGCAGGCATCCTGGACGATCAGGGCCTCATAAGACTTCAGGAGGCCGAGCTTTACATAAGCGACAGGCTGGCGCAGGAGCACGCCAAGCAACTCAAGCGTGCCGTTCCCGAAGCACATCGACCCACCGCAGTCGACGTCATCGCCGAGATGAGGCTTGCAGGTCCTCGGGGAATAGTGGATGAGCCGGTTATCGTGCAGGCAATCGCCGCGCGCTATGGTTATCCCTTTACCAGATTGGATTCCCTTGAGCTTGACCCGGAATTCGTCACCCGTACTCTGCCCCAGAAATTCGCAAACCGATTCCTCATCCTTCCGATAGGGGAAGTGAACGGCAAACTCCGTATCGCCACACACGACCCCGCGCGTGAGGAACTGTTCGGGGATGTGGCACGAGTGAGCGGCCGCGAATTGGACCTGGTCATCGCTCCAAAAGAGGATATCCGTAAGATAATATTGGAATTTCATGGGTTCCGCGGATCCATCAAGGCCGCTGAAGAGAAGCACGTCAAGCACTTCTCGGAACTCTCCGACCTCGAACGGCTTGTGGAGGTAAAGAGTCTCGAGGAAATATCTCATACGGACAAAAATATTCGTACGGCCGTCGATGCCATGTTTCGACGTTCGATTTCCTTGCGTGCCAGTGACATCCATATCGAGCCGAAGCGCCGGAAGAGCGTCATCCGTATGAGGATCGACGGCGTGCTTCACGATATCGATCAACTCCCCGGGCCTCTTCATCAAGCTTTCGTATCCCGCATCAAGGGCATAGCAGGATTGGATATCGCGGAGAAACGCCGACCTCAGGACGGTCGCATCAAACTCGATGCTCAAACGGTAAGCAAGGGAGAGGTGGAAGTCCGCGTTTCCACCGTACCCACCGCGTTCGGTGAAAAGACGGTATGTCGTTTACAGGACCCGGACCTGCTGTTCATGGACTTGGAAGAAATCGGGTTTACCCCCAGGGACGAGGGCCTTTTCAGAGATTTTGTCGGCAGACCCCACGGCATAATTCTGGTAACCGGGCCCACCGGATCCGGCAAGACGACTACCCTGTACTCCGGGTTGAGGCAGATAGCAACGCCGGACAAGAATATCACCACCATAGAGGACCCGGTGGAGATGGTCAGCGAGAGATTCAACCAGATCCAGGTGAGTCCCGGGGTGAGCATGCTCCACGATCCCAACGAGCGAATGACCTTCGGCCCGATACTTCGCCATGTTATGCGCCAGGATCCGGACGTTATCATGATAGGAGAAATACGAGACGCCGAGACATCTTCGCTCGCGGTCCAAGCCGCCCTCACGGGCCATCTGGTTTTGTCCACCATCCATACCAACGACGCCCTCAGCGCGATAACGCGAATGTTGGACCTGGACGTGCCGCACTTTCTCTTGGGCAATACTCTCATCGGCCTCATTGCGCAAAGACTCATGAGAAAGATCTGCCTAGCTTGCAAAGAGCCGTACGCCGCCGGCCTCAAGGAGCTCAACAAAACCGGTTTCAACTTCGAGGGACCGGAAAACATCATGCTGTTTCGTGGTAAAGGCTGTCACCAGTGCCGCGACACGGGATACTTCGGAAGGGAGAGTGTATACGAAGTTGTCGGGGTTGACGATGACATTGCCAAGCTCATCACGCCGGCTCCGGACATGAGGACGCTCAAAGAAGCGGCTCGGAAGAAGAAATGCAGCTCCCTATGGGAAAATGCGGTGAGAAAGATGCTCGACGGCATCACCACGGTGGAGGAAGTGCTCCGGGTGACCCGGCCGGACCCCTATTACAACGAGCCGATTCATTTGCGGAAATCCACGAAGCAACAGATCGGACAGGTGGTGCAGGTGTGATCGATGGTGAAGGCGCCAAAATAAGGCCGATTCGATCAAAATGTCAACATAGTGTCACGGGTTGAGAATTGCGGGAACCCTGAACGGTTGAAGGAATCGAAACAAACATCTGGGCGGGGATAAACCCCGCCCCTTGTACCTTGGTTCCGCCGGGCCGGCTTTGCCGCAAAATTCAAGGAGCGTCACTATAGGATTCAAAGCCGATAATGGAGCCCCAATAGAGGGGTCGAGGGATTGTCCGCCGGGTATTCAAAATCGAAATTCGGCATATCCCGACAGGCTTGCTTGATCCGACCAAACCCGTGCTCCATCGAACGACAACTGTATGCCGAAATCCCCATTCTGAAGCTCATGAGTCCCTTTGGTGGAAATCCTCGTGAAATCCGCCAACAGCCCCAGTCTAGTGCTTCCGAATCTGCCCGACTCGGCCTTGCAGCCGATGTGCCAACAATAACCTTCAGTGTTCTCGGTAGTGGTCCGATTTCCCAATCTTAGGAGATGCAGGTCTTCGTTTCGGCCGGACACCTTCGCATAGTCCCCTTGCAGCGAGACGTAAAGGGGAGGCAATGCGGTATAGGATCCGCCGAAATTTAGTACGGCACCCACGGCCGCACCGGCATAGTAATGAAGAAACGTCTGCTTGAATTGGATGCCGTCACCGGGCAACTCATCCGTGGCTCCCTCTATATCGTACTGGGTCCCATCGTACGTAGTGAAGGCAAAGTACTGATGCCGCATGCCCAGGACCGGCCGGATCGAAAAGGTAGGCCCGCTAAGCGGCGTGACGATCGACAAGCCCACATCACATAGGAACCCTTTGTCGAGCCTGGATTTCGACTCGCTGAAGATGGTCTTTTGAGACGGGTCCAATTCGTCGTCCCAGTCGCTGTCCTGCATGGCCGCCTTGCTGTCGCGATTCACGTTCATCCATCCGGAAGCTTCCAGAGTCCACCACGAAGCCTTGTAAGCCGCCGTCAAACCTGCGAACCACTGGTCGATCGGAAACTCCAGCCGGCTAAGTGGGTCCTGGTTTGGAGCGTACGGATTGGGGAACTCGTAGGATGTGAAACTGTTTAAGTATTTGCGCATGTTCATGGAGCATGAAGCCCCGGCACCGGGTCCCAATGCGCCGGGCGACGTCATGAGGCCCTCGCTGACCACGGGCAACGTGGCGATCCCGAAAGGACCGCCACGCGTCTCCATTTGAGCGGAGGCCGCAGTAACCCATATGAGCAGCGTACAAGTCGCTGCCGCAACTCTTGAAACCATATCCCAATCCTCTCAACAAACACCGGATTACCCGGAAACATTAAAAACAAACTTCAAACGATCATGAGCACTACAAGAAGCCAAGACACAATTGCCGGCAATGTGTCTTGAGACGGGCGCCGGCCCTTGCCTATGGCCGGAAACGCCTTCCCTGCCTGCCCGGCACGCGTCTCGGCCGGGGCGTCTTCGCGCTTCGCATGGATCCGGCTCGGGAACCGCCGTCCGTCCGAATTGAGATCAAGCGACCGAAGCCGGGCTGAACCGACTCCGGAGCGGAAGGTCCCGCAAAAAAAATCAACCTACATGTATTGTGTGGAAAAATACTAACATAAACAATGGTTGGTGTCAACCCGGACATAATAGTTGATATTGTGCTCGCCTATACATTATGTTAATGATCTAAAGCATTATTATACCGGCTTTATAATTCGCCGTTACTTTTCGGCGTTTTGGCCGGCGTGGGGCGGGGCCCTGAAGAAGGGCATGGAGTTATACGAATCGAGGTAATAAGAAGCGTACGTCGCGTTTTTCAGCCAAACCTAGTCCTTTTCGCGCGCCCTCTACTTTTGCACCTCGCCCCTCAACTTCAACTCGCTAAGCACCCCGGCGTATAAGACGTTTTTCATTCCTCCGGCCCTCGGTGAATGATGATAGAATAGGCTGAGGAGAGCCCCTTACGGCGCGTCCCGATAAAGGAGGCATAGTGAACGGACCGGATGAATATACCATGTGGCTGGAGCGAGCCGTTACCGGAAGAAACGACGCAGAGCTGCGGCGTGCTTACGATGAACTGATCATACGCGTAAAACGGATCGATCCCCTTACGGTTGCAGACACCACGGGGGGATCGTATCGCGCCGAAGGCATACCGCGGGTGGTCATTCCTTTCCTTCAGAGCTGGTTCCTGTTGGAGTTCCTACCCTACCGGGTGCGGGCGGCCCATCAGGAGTTCGACACGCTCCCCCTCAAGGTGTTGGTACTGCATCATGTGGCCGTCGCTGCGGAAAACCAGGGGTCGGCAGTAAGAGTGATGGGAAAGTGGGTGGACATTAGGTCCCTTCAGCACGGGGCTTTTCTCGGGGCACACCTCGCCGGCACCATACCGATGATGCTTGGTCGTTTCTTTGCCCTGGAACGCGAACAGCGCATAGCGCAGATCTTGAGATGGGGAGGACGACAGATCGACTTGGCCGACGAGGGTTATCTGTTTCACTTTTTCCCCAGGCTTCCCATGGCCCTAATCAACTGGATAGGGGACGAAGAGCTCCCTGCTTCATCCAAGGTGCTCTACGACGTATCGGCAAGTAACTATATGCCGACTCACGGCATCGCGGCCTTGACCCAATTCCTCGTGCATCGCCTCGCGGGAAAGGAGGAAGAGAAGCAGGATCAGCAGGCCGGAGCCGAGCCGTGAGAGCCAAAACGTAATCGTTCACCACGACGGATGAAGAATGAACCACGAAGGCACAAAGAAATCAAAGGCTAATAATCTTCAAGTGCCTCCGGGCCAATCCGGTGTTTTGATTGACGGGCGGATACGATTTGTAAACCAATAGGCGTTTATACATCATTTCAACTTCTTCTTTGTGTCTTGGTGACTTTGTGGTTAGGTTTTCCGGATTCAGAGACCCGTCCCGGTGAACGGTTACTATTCACATGTCATCTCTTCGCTCGGGTCAGCACGGCATCGGTCAGGTCGGCAGATTCAATATCCGCACCCCTCAACTCGGCCTCCGACAAATCCGCCCCCGTTAGATCCGCATCGGTCAGGTCCGCAGTTGTTAATCGTGCTCCTGCCATCGTGGCGCCCACCAGGATCGCCTTGGTCAAGCAGGCCCTCGTGAGGTTCGCAAAGGTGAGGGTGGCCTTGGTCAAGTCCGCGAGAGTCAGGTTTGCCGCGGCCAAATCGGCACAGAACAACTCCGCGGACACCAAGATCGCAAGTGAAAGGTTCCCCTTTGCCAAGTTGGCTTCGGACAGGTTCGCATTCGTCAAGTTCACCATAGTCAATGTCGCAAGGTACAAATCCGCATTCATGAGGAAGGCCGCCCGCGCCTCCGCTGCGGTTAAGTCCGCACCTATGAGGTTTGCCCTAGTAAGATTGGCGTCCGTGAGGTTCGCGCCCGCCAGCGACGCACGCGTGAGATTGGCACCGGTGAGGTTTGCCCCTGACAAATCGGCCCCTACGAGGTTGGCTCCCGCCAAATTGGCCTCCTGCAGGAAGGCCCCCGCAAGGGACGCAGCAGCGAGGTTGGCTCCCGGAAGGTCGGCCCTTGCCAGGTCCGGCTTAGGGCCGAGGTTGTCCCTGATGAATGCGTTAAGCGTCCTGGACTCGCCTTCGGCGATTATTCTCTTAGTGGATCGGTTCCTGACAACTATTATCACGGCACAACCAGCCCCTTACCTCATACCTGCAATTTTCACGGAAGTAGGGTGGGATAGTCGATCGAGGCCGTCAGTTTACCAGTATTTGGGCGGATTAGGAATCGGTACCAAAGGTGCGGCAGGGGGCTGAGGTTCAAACAGATCAAACCCGCCCGCGGCTCCTCCTGCGCGGGAGGACCCCGCGGAACCCGACTGCCGGCTACGGGACTGTGCAGCTGCCTCTGCAAAGGCCGCGGACATGGCGCCTCTAGCCGCCGAGGCACGCTCGGCCTCCGTCAATTCCGCCCTGTCATTGATTGCCTGCTCCACGCGAGCCACCGTCCTTTTAAGGGCCCTATTCTTGGGCTGAAGCTCGAGTGCCTTCTTGAAACTATCCAAAGCGGTATACCACTTGCCGGAAAGGTACCTCGACGTGCCTAAGCCTATGAGTGCCGGCACATTCTTCGAGTCTAACGCAAGCAGGCTCATAAATGCTGCCTTGGCACCATCGACGTCGTCCAGTTTGAGTTTTGCATGGCCCAGATTCAGTAACGCCCTCGGGTCGCTCGGGCGTACCTTGGCAGCCGTACCAAACCTCTCGGCCGCGTTCTCGAACCTACCCAGCCTATACAAAATCGTCCCCGACGCCATGAGAGCCGAATAATGGTGCGGGTCCGCCGCAACGCACTTATCGTAGAACGGGAGGGCTTGATCAAGCTGACCGGCCAAGCGAAGCTCTTCGCCCTTGCCGAACCAAACCCCGACATTGCCTCCCTCTTCCTGTACCGCCCATACCCAGGAAGCCATGGTCAGAGCGATGACTACGGAAACCGAAAAGCTTCTAATACCGACCGCCACCTGCCCCTTTTCGTATTTAGTCTCAAGGTTTATGAAGGCCCTACAGCCGTATTATACCATACATACCAAGGCCGACACGGAAAAAAAAGCGACCGAGGGCCTTTGCCGATCATACGCG
>JAZDOF010000961.1:0-6955 GCA_043799015.1 Pseudomonadota bacterium
GCGCACGCAATGTCGGGAGATCGAGAGAGATGCCTACAGGCAGGAATGAACGACTACATCGCCAAGCCTATATCCCTTAACGCCTTGGCTGATGCCCTGGAGCGCCTGCTGCCGGGTCTGAACCTTCACCGCACGCAGGAAACGACAGCGGAAGTGAACGCCTGTCTGGAGCGGGTATGGGACAAGGACGCGATGCTCGAACGAGTTCTGGGAGACGAGGAGCTGGCAAAAAGCATTGTGGAGCTGTTCCTCGACGATGCACCGCAGCAGATTAAGGGCCTACGCGAACACCTGGAAAAAGGCGACGCGGTAAACGCGGCCCGCCGTGCCCACGATATTAAGGGATCATCGGCTACCATCGGCGGTGAATGCCTGCGTCAAGCCGCGCTCGATATCGAGAAGGCGGTAAGGAGCGGCGATGTGGGAGCCGCTGCGGCTCTAATGCCCGACCTTGAAGGACAATTCGAGCGGTTGAAGGATGCGTTGGAGCGGGAGCAATTTACGGTATAGGCATCACCGGACAAGACTTCATACCAATATGCGTACGGATGAGAAATATACTTAAGTAGGGTCGGGATTTGTCCCCGCCCGTTGGACGAGGGCCAGGATGGGGCCGAGACCATATGCGTTTAAGGATGTGGTAATGGGCAGACACAAGAAGCTGCTTGTCAGGTTATTGAACGGGACATCCGACGCGGATATTCAGTTCGACGGCTTATGCGCGTTGCTTCGCAATCTTGGCTTCTCCGCGCGAACAAAAGGAAGTCACCACATCTTTTTCATGGATGGGGTGGACGAGATCCTAAACCTACAGCCCACATGCGCCGGCAAATCGAAGTCTTACCAGGTCAAACAGGTCAGACAGGTCATTCTCAAATATGGACTTGGAGTACAAGATTAAAATGGAAGAACCGTATCGCTACGAACTGATAATATACTGGAGTCCGGCGGACCAAGCCTTCATTGCGGAGGTGCCCGAATTGCCGGGGTGTGCCGCCGACGGCGCAACCTATCAGGAAGCTCTCGCGAACGTAGAGGTTGTTATCCGGGAATGGATTGAGACCGCCGAGGAGTTGGGTCGTGACATTCCAAAGGCCAGGGGTCGACTGATGTATGCCTGACGGCCCGCCCCTCGAAAACGCCCCGACAACGGTAGGACCGGCGCGGAGGCCGGTCCTACTATCGTGAGGGAATCCGGGTTTTCGCCGCCCCGGACATGGTATTCCCGGTTCCCGCCCCAGAACAACAAAACCCGGAGGGTAGAGCCTCCGGGCTTCGTCATAATCCTTCCGAAACTTAACTTAGAATTGAACCATCAAGCTGCCCTGGAAGGCCATGATGGGATCGATGAATCTTTGAATCGGCTGGTTTGCCGTGGTAATAGTCGACGGAGCTCCACCATCGGTGTAGGTGTAATCCCTGTAGGCGTTGAGGAACCAGGGGCCGGGCTGCCATACACCGAACACGCCATTGAAGGTCAACCCTTCCAACAGCTTCCAATCGACTCCTGCGTTGACTTCGATACCGAGGAAGTCATCCGGCACGTTCGGGGTCACGCCGGCTACACCCGCCGCAGTACCATTGGCACCGTACTGACCGATGTAAGTACCGGTGTTGCTCTGGCGCAGGGCGTAGAGACCGGACACGAAGGTGTTCAAGTTGGCCGCTACCGCGTAATCTATCCTGGCGGCATAGCCTACGAAGTCGCCCCAAGTCGGGTAGCCCGCGACATCATAAGAGTTGTTACCACCACCGTAGATTCCGAGTATGAACTGGTAGGGCTTCATGCACTCGTCCGCACCTGCGAAGGTTAGGAACGAAGTCCACTGATCGTGTGCCATGACGCCGACAGCGGCTCCACCGAGGGCTTGACCCACGTTAAGGTTGGCTGCACGTCTGTCATGCCCGCTCTTGAAGAAATGAGCCAGGGTGAACTTTGTCGGGCCGAGGACCGTTCCGAGCTCAAGCATCCAGGCGTTGGTCCAGCCACTCACAGGGCGGGCGCCGTTTCTGCGAGACTCGAGCCACTCGAAGTCGTACTCACCGTTGAAGAAGAAGCGCCCATTGTTGTACTTGAGGTATGTTACCTGCAAGAGGAAATTCACGTCGCCCGTGGCGCCCCAGTTCTGGAACGCACCGTTGCCGTCCACCGCACGGGTGCCAAACCAGGCGGCCTGCACCGCAGTCGATTTATCGTTATTGGGAGCCTGCTGGAAAGCAACACCGGAAGTGACGCCCGCCGTGGCGGCGAAGGCCGCGTTTCGGACTCGGTCATAGGGCCCGCCGACCGTGTGCGTATTTCTGTAGTACACGATTCGGCTAAGAGTTCCCAGGTCCACGTTGCCGGCGGTGTAACGCACGGCATATGCGGATTCCCAGCTACGAGCCTCGTTTTGGTCCGTCGACGTCTGCCAAGTCATGGCTCCATTATTGGAGCTGGGCTCCGCATCCTCACCCGAATCGTGCAGGTGGTGGGAAAGGATGATGGTCAGAGGGCCATAAGGAGCGACAATCGCCACCGAGCTGGTGGTCACGTCTCTTTCATGAAGAGTCGACCAACCCAGACCAAACCCGGAGGGACGTCTACCTGCCGCTATGATTCCCCAAGGAGTCTGAGCGGTGATCCAGGAGGCGCGCCATGCGCCGGAGGTCATAGGAGATTCCGCGTTTAGGTTGGCGCTATGGACAAACCACCACCCGGCATTGTGCTGGGGGGCCAGAAAGTTGGGCCTTCCGAAGCCCACGCCCATGTTGGACGCGGACGAGGCCTCTACAGCTCCTGTGGCGTCACGAGCCGCTGCCGGACCTACGCCGTCGTTCGAGAACCAGTTGCCGTTGAGTGTGCCCTGAATCCCGTAGATACCACGCCAACGAATGGCTTGGTTCACTCTGATTTCAGGGTTCAGCTCCATTCTCTGTTCGGTGTAGGCCGCATCGGAGCCACGAAGCGAATGGCCGCCGTAGCGTACCACATTGCCTATGGGACCGGCAAAGCCTATCATCCTGGCCGTGTTTTGCGCAACCCCACCAAGGGTTGTGTCCACAACAGTCGGATATCCTGCCAGGTTCTGAGCGATGTCCGCGTTACCGAACAAATCGTGGGCACCCATTCTTGCGAGGTAACGATACCGGAACTCAAACTCGCCCTTCATGTGAAATTCCCAGGCGAGGGCCGGCGCGGTAAAGGCCGCTATGAGCAGCCCTGCCAGCATGAGAGTCCACAGTTTTTTCATGCTTTCCTCCTAATCCACTTCATTAAAAAAGTTCACAATACCCGGGGTCGGACATAGGCCACGACCTCGAATCTTCCTTGCCATGCTTTAATCCACTGCACGGCCGCCATACGCGGCTCGATACGGTGGTGCTCCTGCGGCGGGCGTAGAGGCGACCCGCTGTTGCAGTGCGAATTACATCTTACAGGATTGTAAAAGTCATACCATTAGCCTGTATTAGCTGTCAAGGAAAAACGGCCGTTATTGCGGCGCGTCCGACGTCTAGGCCCTCTTTTCGGGCCGAAAAGGCCTTGCCGACGCCATGAAGGACGCGGATCAACGCGTTGCTCCTTGAATCAGCCTTTCTTCCACTCCGGCAGCCCGTTCTCCGCGTACGAGCAGCACTTTTTCTCGGGTCGTACATCCGCGAAGGAGCTCTATGGATGAACCGGCAACGCCCAGCCGTTTGGCTAATAGCTTCACGAGGCTTTTGTTGGCCTTGCCGTCCACCGGCGCGGCGGTCAGGCGAACCGTGAGGCTGTTGCCGCGCTCCTCGCCTATCTGATCGGCCGAGGCCCTGGGGGTTACTCTAACCCTGATCAGGGCCCCGTCGGGATGTTCCGCCGTGAATGACACGTGAGTCCTAACTCCTGCGTACTGCGGCCGACCGTAGGTCCCGAATGCCTCGGGGGCCTGCGACGACATCACCTCAACGCCTGCCGACCGCTCTGAGCGATATCCATCAGGGTCTGCACCAGGAATGTCTGCAGGAATACTATGGCGCACAGCACGATGATGGGGGAGATATCGATCGGCAAGGGCAGTCGGGGCAGTTTGTCGCGTACGAAGCCGAACACGGGATCGGTCATGGAATTGAGGAACCGCACGACCGTATTATAGGGGTCCGGATTCACCCAGGATATCAACACGGCCACGATGACGACCCATTTATAGATCTCAAGGACCATGTTCAGCACCTGGGCCACCGCGACCAGGAAATTCTCGAATACGAACATTTAAGCCGGCACCGTTCCTCGAAACGACGATACATGCCGGTGCGACCCCACGGCCGGGGGCCCAGGCGCCGCACATCGGTAATGATTATAGCCTATTTCCAGCCAAAAGTCACTATGCGCGTGAAAAAGTTCTCCAGACGAGGTCAGAATTCCACACGCGGGCCGTACCTTTACCGGGCTGCCGCCACGGACCTCATCTCGGGCCGAGAGACCCGTCTCATAGGCCGACTTCGGGCGCCGGCAACGGCATGACGCGAACACCGCACGGTGCGGGCCCGAGACAAGGCCGCCAACCCTCGGCACACGGGCGGTCTCCCATGACCGAGACCCGGGACCGCCGGAGGGGCCGCCCTTACGCGCACATGGGAGGCCGCAGCACGATTCGGGGAACGGCATGGATCCAGCCCCGAAACGGCCCGGTCGGCATCCCCCGGCCCCCTACTTCGACGACTCCTTGATCCCCTTCACCGTGTCTTTCAGGGCTTTGGCAGCGGTGAACTTCGGCGCCTTGGTGGCCTTTATCTTGATCTTCTTTTTCGTCTGTGGGTTGATACCCGAGCGGGCCGCCCTGTTAACCACTGAAAAGCTGCCGAATCCAGGCACGGAGATCTTTTCGCCGTGCGCCAGCTCTTCGGCTATGGTGGAAAAAACCATTGCCAGGGCCTCCGCGGCCTGCTTCTTGGTGGTGCTCCCGTTCTTGGCCAGCTTGTCGACCAGTTCCGCCTTAGTCATAACCCCTCCTGCGACTCAACGGTTCGGGTGGATTTGTAATAATGAGCCGAATCTATAGTGGGGCGCCGGCACATTCGTCAAGCAAATTCCCGCGCGTGTTACATCTTTTGTGGAAAAGAGTCCGTGGAAGGGGCCTACGATCGAGGCGACACAAATGTGGTTGACTGCCGGGATTAGACATTGTAAAGCTCACAGGATCAGCATTTTCATCTAACGCTATTCCTTGAAATAAAGGTGAAAGGAGATCCAATGGCCAAGAAGCCGGTAGTCGACGAAGAAACTTGCACCGGATGCGGGACTTGCGCAGCTATTGCAGAAGATTGCTTTGCTCTTAACGAGGAGACGGAAAAGGCGTACGTGACCGATCCGGGCGCGTGCTCCGAGGCCCAAATCCAGGAAGCCATCGATACCTGCCCGGAAGAAGCCATCTCCTGGGCGGACTGACCGTATAGGGCCGTTGATTTAGCTGTCGCTCCGACCGGCCGCCGATGCCGGGAAGCCAAGCCGACCGGCGTAATACCCGGATGTTCCAAGCGTTCGGCCGCGGCTCGGTCGAGTTCGATATGCCGTCGACGGCCCTCGTCGATTATTGCCGAGTGTGTGTAAAATAGGCGACGAGACGGAGGAAATCGGGTTGTCCACCCGACGGGCCCTTTAGTGACCCGCCCTTCATTACGGGTGAGCACAAGCCCATGAATCGGCGATCGGCCGCTTCCCGGAAGTTGAATAAGTGTGACCGCCGATCGCCCCTACGGGACTTGTCCACGGCCGCAGGCTTGAGATGGCCGGTACTCGGAATTTTGACCGCATCGTCCATCCGTCGTAACCATTCACTCTTGTGGGGCAGGCCAGCCGGCCTGCCGAGATCGCACTAAGAAAATTCGCAGGCTGGAAAGCCTGCGCCACGTTGAGATTGGAATTTCCCGCATGTAAGTGAATGGTTACCATCCGGCGAAATTTTCATTGAGGAGCGCTGACGAATGTGGTCCGGGGAAGAATTTATACCGCGCATCGAGGCATTGTACCGAGCGATGGAAGTCGCGTACGATCGGACGGCCACGGAGGTGGGGTTCTCGTGCCGCGGTTGCGACGGGACTGCATGTTGCACCGTCGACCTTCCTTTGCGCACCCATGCGGAGAAGCTGGTTCTCAAACGAGGGTTTGCGGCCTTGGACCAGGCTCGGCAAAGGACCATCATTCAACGGTCCATGTCGGTAGTAGGCCTGAAAGCGGAATCTCCCCGCGGCGAGGCGTACCGAGGTGCCGTTTGCGTGCTGAACGAAGGCGGAGCGTGTTCGCTGTACGCCCATAGACCCATGATCTGTCGCCTGGCCGGCGTGCCTCACAATATCACTCGCCCCGACGGAAAGCACATTTACGGCGACGGATGTGCGCGCTTCATGATGGACCTCGCGCCGCGATACCCCAACGTCAGGCTTGACAGAACCGCCTTCTACCAAGAACTTGCCGCCGTTGAGCTGGAAATGGTCCGAGAGGATCACTCTCGCGCCGCTCTCGAAACCATAGCCGAGGTATTGGTCGGCGCGTAGGCCGGCCGGTACGGCCATCAACCGCCCTTGGGCGTCGCACATATCGTCATTGAACATGCCTCCTTCAAAGCCGCGCGTCGTCGTCATAACCGGACCCACAGCGTCGGGCAAATCATCCGTCGCCGTTGAACTTGCGGAGCGGTTCCACGGGGAAACAGTATCCGCCGACTCGATTCAAGTGTACAGGCACATGGATATCGGGTCCGCCAAGCCCACTCGAGCCGAGCGCGCACGCGTACCTCATCACATGATAGATATTCGAGACCCGGACGAACCGTTTTCGGCGGGTGATTACGTTACGGAGGGCCGGGAGTGCATCCGGGGCATATCGGCACGAGGCCGGACCGCCTTTGTGGTGGGCGGTACCGGGTTGTACATACGGACCCTCTTGGGCGGCATCATCGGACTTCCGCCATCGGATCCGGGGTTGCGCGCGTCTCTTCGA
>JAZDOF010000965.1:0-2869 GCA_043799015.1 Pseudomonadota bacterium
ACCTTGCACGTTACATCGCGCACCATCTGGATAGACCTGCACTGATCAAGCGCGGCAGCGACATATTTGCAATGTGGGTAGGGAAAACGGAAGCCAACATCAGGGACGCATACGAAGAAGCAGCGCGGGAAGGCGCGGTTCTCATTTTCGACGAAGCGGACTCGCTCATTTTCAACAGGGAGAGTGCCGTACGCTCATTTGAGGTAAGCTTTACCAACGAAATGCTCACTTGGATGGAAAGCTTCGAGGGCATACAGATCTTCACCACCAACCGAGTCAAGGATTTGGATGCGGCCGGTCTACGTCGCTTCAACCACAAGATTGAATTCGGATTCTTGAAGCCGGAAAGTGTGGTGCTCTTCTACCACAAGTACCTCGGGGGACTTGCCGCGGACCACATTGATGAGTCAGGCCTGGAACGCATCAAGCGGCTGCCCAACCTGACCCCCGGAGACTTCAAGGCCGTTCGCAACCGCTTCTTTTTCAAAGACCGAGACAGTATCACCCACGCGGTTCTTGTGGATGCCGTAATTGGAGAATCCAAGCTCAAGGCCGAACACGCAGGGGAAAAGACACTGGGGTTTGTGGCGTAGGTAGATGCATAGCGGCGTTGGACTTATGCCGGGCCCGGCGCGCCGATATGAAAGGGCGATCGCGAGTAATCCCCGTCCTAGAAACGCGTGGCCGTCGAATTGAGGCAAGGGCACTCCACTCCCCGATGAACGCAACCGATTTCGTAGGAGTGTTCATGGGTTGGAATTGCCGTCCATCGTGCTACAGATGGGTGGCACGGGCCTGCCTTGATTTCAACCAACCCGTGCCGAAAAAAAATTTGGCGACATACCCAAAATCGACGCTTCATAGATAGTAGGACATTCTGAACACAACCGATGGCAGTACGCCGGAAAGGAAATGGTGTCAAGAAAAATGAAATATTATCAGCAGGGTGACATTCTTATCAAGCCCGTGAAAGCGATTCCAAAGAATGCCGGAAAGTTGTCGGACAACGTCCTGGCACGGGGTGAAGCAACCGGTCATGCCCATGTGGCTTGGGGCGTGGATGCGTTGCTGTATCGATCCGGGGAGCGACTGTATCTGAACGCGCCGAATGGGGCCGAGATCAAGCATGAGGAACACGGGCCCATAACGGTCCCCCGAGGCACTTACCTGATAGAAAAGGTCAGGGAATATGACCACTTCGTGGAGCGGCCGAGAACGGTCGTGGATTAACGCGATTTACGCATCACCGCCGTTTAGGTATGAGCGGGTGCGGCGATCCTCTAGGTAAGGCGAGGCGCTTCCGATTTCGGCCCTCGGACACGTGTGGAGTTTATGGCTCATATGAGAGATCGTGAAATTACACCCGAGCAAAAAGTTGCCCGAAAGAAGCTAAGGGTTGGATGGTTCAGGCATGCGCGTCGTACGGACCCCATCGATCCCGAGTCGGCGGAAAATGCCGTTAAGAACCTGTATGGCTTTCTTGGAAGGCCTTTCCCGCGGATAATCCGGTGTGCATCACCAATTGCCGGCATGGCGGTGGTTGCGACGTTGAGGGGGCATTTCAAATTCCACAAATCTGCGGCGTCCAGCCCGGACAAAGATACGGCCGCTTCGCGCAAGATATTCGAGGGAGTCTCAAGCGACCTTCGTCCGTCTCCCACGCGCCGTACGGTCCAGGAGAATGCGCCGCGTGTTACCCCGGCCGAAGGGCACACACGCAGCCTCAAACAGGTATTCGGTCGATTTGTTGAAAACACCGTCGGGCAATTCAGGGCGGAGGGCATCGGAAAGCCGTGTAACTTTCCCTGCGGTGTCTCCGGCCCGAACCCGCTGTGTGATGTGCCGAGGCCCGGCGTTAGGCATGTCACCGATCCTTTAATGACCGAATACATCGGGCGCCCCTTGGGAGCCGGTATGCGAAACTGGCTGATGGACGAATGGCCGGCGCCGAAACGAAGAACTCAGTGGCCGCTTATGCCCATGGACTACTATATGTGGGAGAATGTCCCTTGGCTGATGGTTTACGAGTTTAGGCGGCACATATTGGAAGAACCTTTCAGTAACCGAGATGCCGAGTTCCTAGCCGTATGGCATGATCTACTCGCAAACACTTTCTGGATATTCCCATTCGACAATGCCTGTATTCTCTCCGATCGACCCGCCGAGATTATATTGGGCAAGGGTACTACGGGACCGGAACTGCACAATTTATCCGGACCTGCCGTTGTCTTCCGCGACGGCGTCGAATGCCATATCCTTCACGGCGTACACGTAGCGCGAGAGGTCATCACCACGCCGGGCGACCAGCTCGACTGCTCCTGGGTGCTTAGGACAACCTATCCGCCGGCACGGAGGGACATCGTTCAAAAAATTGGACTGGAACGCGTCTGTCGGGAACTGAGCGCCCGGATAACGGACCGCCGGGATAATTACGAGCTCCTTGAATTACAGTTACATGACGGATGGCGGCGGCCGTTCTTGAGAATGAGGAATCCGTCTACCGGCGAGTTTCACGTGGAAGGTGTACATCCCGACTGCGATTCTGTTCCAGCGGCCCTAATGTGGCGTAACGGAACCGACATTGCGCCGGCGGTATTGACGTAATTGCCGGAGGACGGCGCGCTGTCCGGGGCGTAAGTTACGGGTTTGGGTGCAAAGATTGCCTAAGCATCTTTTGAAAATCGGTGCGCGGATTAAACCGGTCACCTGCACCGACAACACGGCTCAAAGCGTGACAAAATGCTGTGGACCATTTGAGCGGGATCCAGTATATTAGCAACGTCATAGGTCAGTCCACAAAAGACAAACCAGGGTACCTTGCCGACGCTTTTTCTAATAGAGGGGTAAACGCAGAAATGGCTTCTAGGCC
>JAZDOF010000970.1:0-5742 GCA_043799015.1 Pseudomonadota bacterium
TCATAATAAGAACCCTGAACCCATCGCCTGTTTCTTTCCGCGGCAGATCGAAGAATCCTCTGATATCGGTCACGGATACCACTTGACCGCGCACGTTGATGATGCCCATGATGAATGAAGGGGTGCATGGTACGGGGATCATGTCTCGCAAAGGGTACACTTCTCGAACGTAACCGACTTCCACGGCGTAATGCTCATGGGCCAGCGTGAACTCGATCAACTCGATCGTTTCCGCCTCGCCCTCTTCCGTTTCCGGCCGTTGAGCGATGCGCTTGGCCCTCTCCCGCAGTATCAGGTTTTTCTCTTCTCGGGAAAGCGATCGAGCCGCCTGATTGTCGCCTTCCTCCCGCCCTGTAGGCCGAAGTCCCTCGGGGGCTTCCTTTACGGCCGCTTCAGTATCGGCCCGCGGCTCCGGGCGGTTATGGTTTGTCATGTGCGCTCTCCTTGCGGGTCATCGTCAGAATGATCTCGGTGAGTTTGCCGGCCGTCATACCCTCGGTGTCGGGCACGACTTCTTCATCCTTCAACCCGGCCAGTATGGAAAGGGCGGTACGGTAATATCGGCCCGAGTCTTTGGGTTTGCCTCTTTGCCTCTCGAGGTTGCCCAAGGCAAAATGAGCGGCCACATGGTCGGGCTCCAGGAATATCGCACGCTTAATGGCGGCCACTGCCTCCGGTATCCTCCCGAGCTCGTGTAGAATAGTCCCGTGAAGGTAATGAGACCGGGGATTGACCTTATCCACGGCTATCGCCGAGTCGCTGCATTCCAACGCCTGGTCGAGTCTTCCCTGATTTGCGAGGGTCTTAACCAACATGGCCAACACGGGTCTCACGTCTTCACCGGATCGCTCGGCCTCTTCCAGCTCGGTCCTTAGTCTTGCCTCCGCTTCCTTGTACAATCCTTTCTGGAAGAGGACCCTCCCATCGTCGTCCGAAACGTCCGCCGCGAGTGCGGCGGGGGTTTCGATAACGGGGGCGGGAAGCGGAGGGAGGACCACGTCGGGGATGGCGGGGACGAGCGGCATGGTAAACGGAGGCCCCAAGTCTTGGCCGACATCGGGTTGAAATTGGAAAACCGGTACGCCGGCCGGAAATTCGAAGGGCTTGGGCTTAACGGACTTCTCCGCCGTCTTTCTGAAGACGATCGCTCCAGGGTGATGCTCGACTACTAGATTATCGTGCCGCACCAGAGACGCCTCGGCCGGGCTTACCACGAATAAGCCTCCGTCCGTGAGGTTGCGACACAGGTTGTCGATCACTCGCTCCTGTCTGTGGGATGAGAAATACATCAGGACGTTGCGGCAGAAGATGACGTCCATGTCGGCGGTGTCTTCTGCGGGTACGGAAAAAACATCGTCGGCAAGATTAAGTCGCGCCAGCTTGACCATACGTCTGATTTCAGGGATCAGTTGATACCCTTCTTCGCTCTTGCGGAAGAACGACTCTTTGAACCCGGTCGGGACGGACCGAAAGGACCAATGAGTGTAGATGGCCTTTTCCGCCCTGTCCAGGAATTCGACGTTGATGTCGGTCCCGAGAATGGTGAGCCTCCAACCGGCCTCATTGGGGATCAACTTCTTAAGCACTACGGCCAAGGAATAAGGCTCTTCGCCTGTGGCGCACGCGGCGCTCCAAATCCTAACATGCCTGCTTCCGAGCCTTCTGCCGGATACCAATTCCGGGAGGAACCGTTCCTCCAAAAACCTAAACAAATTTTCGTCTCTGAAGAAATGCGTCTCCCCGATCGTCAGGTGGCCGACAAGACATTCCACCCGTGACCGTGCATGAGGCTCCTCTAAAAGCCATTCGGCAAACGCGGTCGGCGAATCGAAACCCAGGCCCGATGCGGCCCTTTTTACGGCACGCGCCACGTGCGGCCGACGGTCCGGGGTGTAATGGAGCCCCATGCCGGCTTCGATTACCCGACAGAGTTCGGACAGCAGGAAGTCGGATAAATCATCGCGCATGATTCCCCTCGTCGGGTCGCGTCGTTCCGATGCTCAGTCTGCCGTATTCATCAAAGGGCAGGGTCCTGTCCATCTTTAGGGTCATGATCATGCCTTCTTCCAGCTTGACCACGCTTCCCACGAAGCCCGTTCCTTGCATGAGCTCGTCCGATGAGACGATTTCCTGTTCCGACACTTCCATTACGGGCTTCACCTGATCGGCCACGAGAGCGAAGGTGTTTCCGAGATGATTGACGATTATAAACCTGTCTTCCAGCTCGATTTCGCGCGCGGGAAGCCCCAATCGCTTACGAGTATCGACCACCGGTATTACGCGACCTTCAAGGTTGATGACCCCGAGAATGAAGTCCGGTGCCGCCGGGAGATGAGTGATCTCCACGGCCCGGACAACCCGTTCCACGTCGGTCAAACTAAGGGAGTATTGCTTATCGTCCAAGGTGAAAACCACGAGCTGATTAGTTCCCGACATTGCCTCTCCCTATCCTTTGTTGGAATTCGTTTCCATCGAGGCCAACCCCACCGGTGCGGCGGCAAGGCCGGCGTTTCGCCCGGCCCTTGTTTGAAAACCCCTCAAATACAATTGCGCAATAATCAGGTAACTCCGGATCGGTATCCGTCGAAGCGCTTACCCCCTTGCGGTCCCCCGCTGAACGGGAGGACAAGTGTTCCTTCCCGGTTTACGGGGTGGGTAAGGGAGGGTTCTCTTCGGGTTTTACCGGTTTGAGAGCTCATTGGTATAATTAACGGCAACTTTCATAGCGTTTTCGTCGATGGAAGTTACGGTATCAGGCCTGTTTCGTAGGGGATTGCTTCGTCGCTGCGCTACCGGCAATGACGCGCCCCATCAACGGGGTATTCCTTGGTTCAACGGCATGGGTTCCAACCCCGGCGGCGAAAGGGCATGGATCATTGGATTCATCATGTATGTTTTCATGAAATTCTTGGCGGAATCGAGCTTATTCAAGCTCGTACGCCCCAATCCGCTAGATCTGTCGAAGGGCCTTTCGCTGCTCTTCCACGTACTTTGCATAGGCCCGAATCACATCCCCTATCAGTAGGTTATATACGCGCCCTGCGGGGGCCACAACGATAACCATGCATCCTCCGTCCGGCCAGAATACCCTGCGGCAGGTTACCATGAGGTCGGTGCCCACAAAGCTGAAGCCGAATTCGGAAAGGTCACCGAAATCGAATCGGACTATTCCTTCCTCCATCTGTTTTTGCGTGGACATGAACAGGGCCACCAACTCGTCGGGGTCAAAAACATATCCGCCGTTATCCACCACGAACCCGTCGGAATCGGCGACGACAATCTGTTTCACCGCGCCGGAGTCTATTATTTGTTCCACTTTGCCGTCGAGAATGATCATTCCAGGTCGAACCCTTTGGCGGAGAGTTTTTGGGTGAGCTTACGAAGCATTACAATCAAGGCGTCTTCCAAGTTATCTCCCGTGAGGGCGCAGGTTGAAAAACCTTCCCATTGTTGAAGGCCGAGGTACTCCTTCATGAAATCCACAGGATAGACATCTTCAAGGTCGTTTTTATTGTACAGGACAACTACCTCGGCTTCGGAAAGCTCTTCCATCTGTTTCCGGCATTTTTCCAGCTCTTCAAGGATCAGCCGGTTGTTTTCCAACTGCTTCTTCTGGGAGTCGACCACGATGAATATGCCGTCCGAATCCGCCAGGACTTTGGTTCTTGTGCCTCTGTAGTAATCCTGCCCGGTGGCGGAGAACATTCGCGTGACGACATTCTGAGATATCTCGATAGGAGCGAAATCGAAGAGCAAAGTCTGGCCGAATGAGGTTTTCACCTGGCGGAGCTCTTTGACCAGCTTCATTTCGTCCGGAATCGCATGGTAAAAGAGCCATTCCAGTGCCGTGGTTTTGCCGGCGAGAGCCGTGCCGAAGAATATCAACTTCAGATATATCCTGTCACCGACTACCTTCAAGATACGTCATCCTTTCTTTTTCTTTTTTTCCAGGAACGAGAGGAGACTGACCGACTTGGACTTTTCGTCGCCCTCGTCAGCCTTCGGCAACCGGAGCTTATGCTCCTCCATGAATCGTTTCCGAGCTTCGGCCGTCGTCTCCATCACCTCACTGAGCGCTTGTCGTCCGGTTTTCGCCGCGACTCTCACGACCCCCATCGGCGATGATTTCTCGGCAACCAGTATCAGAGAGCCCCGGGGCATCATCTGTTGAGCCACATTGAGCCCGTCAAACTCGGCCGTGACAAGTTCGCAATAAAATTGCCCCAACCCGTCTCCCAGAGCCTGATAACACTGAAATGCCGAGGCGAGCATGGCCCCGAGGTCCTCGGGTTCCATATCGATCTTTCCTTCAATCGAAATGGGTATGCCGTCGCTGTCTATCACCGCGACGGCCCTGAGTCCGGGGACTGATTCTAGCATACCTCTCAGCAATTCCGCTATGTTTTTCATCGGTTATTTACCTCGTGGCCCGGTTGCACCCGTCCAACGATTAAGCCCGTTTGGTCTTCGCCTTGAATGTGCATTTCCGACAATATCATGCCTTTTCGCGCCGCACCAGGAATGCCGTATCTCGGTCCCGGCAGGGATGATCGCCCGGCGGCCGAACTCCGGTTCACTCCGTATTCTGGGTTAATTCTCTTATTACCCCTAGGAGCTTGGGTATATCCACGGGCTTTTCCAAAACCCGGCTCACTCCGCAGTCGATCATGCGTTCCGGGTCATCCACTTCGGCGGCCCATCCGGTCAACATTACGAAGGGGGGCTTGGGCGTTCCCTTTTCGAGAGACAGGCCGACTATGCCCTTTCCCACCTGCCATCCGTTCATCTCGGGCATGGCCAGATCGGAGATGACGATGTCGAAATCCTGCTCCTTGAATAGCTCAAGGGCTTCCCGGCCGGTGGTGGCCGTCAGCACGGTCTGTCCCATCCGTGTCAAACCGCTTTGGAGCGTTCGAAGGACGGGTTCCAAGTCGTCCACCACCAATATTCTGCACGTAAAGTCCGCCGGCTGAGCATCCAAACGATTCTCGATTTGATACCCTCGGTCCGCAATGGGAAGCCTAACGGTGAAGACGGACCCCTCACCTTCGGTGCTTTCCACGGTGATCTCTCCGGAATGGCGGGAAACGATGCCGTAACTGCTCGAAAGGCCCAAGCCGCTGCCCAGGGGCCCTTTGGTGGTCCAGAACGGTTGGAATATCTTGCTCAAGTTTTCCTTGGCAATCCCCAGGCCGTCGTCTTCCACCTGCAGTACTGCATTTCGTCCTTCTACGAAAGTCCTCAGAGCTATCGTGCCCCCTTCCGCTACGGCGTCCGCGGCATTCCATATCAGATTGACCACCACTTCCAAGAGCTCGTTTTGGACCCCTTTTACCAGGCATCCCGTACCGCACTCATGCAGCAGGTTAATTTTTCCGCCTTTTCCATTCGGCCCTTCCAACCATGCGCGACTGATATCCACCGCCTTTTCGACCGCCTCGGACAGATCGAAGATCCTCCCCACAGGAAGGGCCTTGTCCTTTCGCGCGTTGGCGAAGTGGTTGAGGAGTCGGGCTGTTTCACCGGCCGCGCGCAGATGACCCAGGATCATATCGAGGTCTGATCTAACCTCCGTTGCGTTTCCCGATTCGAGGTGGGACAAAGCCGTTCGGATGCCCCCCACGATGATTTGCATCATGTTGCGCAAGTTGTGTGCCGCGGCCCCGGACATCTCCGCCAGTGCCTTGAGCCGATCCGACCTCATGCGATCTTCGACGGATTTCTTCTGATCGTTGATGTCAT
>JAZDOF010000977.1:0-5364 GCA_043799015.1 Pseudomonadota bacterium
AATTTCCCGCCTGTAAGTGAATGGTTACCCGCGTTGTTCGATCCCGGTTTGACACGGCCTGGGGGACATGGTATATGAACATATTTATCTAATCCTTGAGAGGTTTTGATGGGTAGCGTCATCAAGAAAAGACGGAAGAAGATGCGCAAGCATAAGCATAAGAAGTTGAGGTCGAGAATGCGCCATAAGAACAAGTAGGACGGTAGGACATGAGCCGAAGAGCTCTCTTTACGGCATCGGATTTGGCCGTTGTGGACAGGGCCGCCACCCTGGCGGAGGGCCTCACGGGAGAGTATTTCGGTCTTGCCCGAAATGAGTGGCGGGTCAACCCCTACCGCCTCTTCACCTGGAAAGAAGTTGACCAGGCGTTATACCGGCACGACGTGTTCGCACAAGTGATACGGTATGAGAGGCGGGCCCCCAATGGTTTCGCGAACGACTCAAGACACAAGTATGGCATTCTGTTGCAGGACCCGAACATACTACGGGCCTTGTTACGCCCCCTGGAGCACGATCTCTGGACGCTGAGCCTCTTTGTGCTGACCCATGAACTGATTCATATCGTCCGTTTCCGAATGTTCGGGGTGGATATCCAAGCTCCGGAATACGAACGCGACCAGGAAGAAAACTTGGTCCTGGAGATTACGAGGGACATTCTGTCGGGGGTTGCCAATACCGACGAAATGCTGAAGTTATATGTGACGAAAGAAGTTTGAACCAACACAGACAATAATCGGAGGAAGTAACCATGCCCATATACGAGTATCGTTGCCGGGAATGTGGGGCCGAATTCGAGGAATGGCAGAAAATATCGGCGCCGGCCGTGAGTCCCTGTAAGCAGTGCGGCGGTACGGCATCGCGTCTGATCTCCCACTCCGCGTTTCATCTCAAGGGCACCGGCTGGTACGTGACCGATTACGGGCGAAAAGACCAATCATCCCATACGAGTTCCTCGACTTCATCGTCCTCGGTGACCGCGTCGAGCTCATCCGACTAGAGCGGCTACTCGCCGGTTTGGAGAGGTTCCATGAGAATCAAGAGAATCGCCCACTTAGGGGTCGCGGTCAAGGACCTGGACGACGCGCTCAAGCTCTTCACTCAAGGTCTTCCGCTGGAAGTGACTCACACGGAGGACTACCAGGGCATGCGCATCGGTTTTATGCCCGTGGGGGACAGTTCCGTAGAACTGCTTCAGGACGTGTCGGGCTCCTCCGCAATCAAAAAATTTCTGGATAAGAACGGCGAAGGCATACATCATGTGGCCTTCGAAGTGGATGATATCCATGAAGCGGTGAAAGAGCTCAAGGAAAAGGGCGTGAAACTAATCGACGAAACGCCTCGTCCCGGCGCGCACGGAATGACGATAGCATTCCTGCATCCCAAGGGGACGCACGGGATTCTCATGGAACTTGTCCAGCCGATGGGAGAAGCTCACTGAGAGGCCCGATGCCGTATCAGTCGTCTTGGACCGGCACGCTCGGAGCATTCTTGGGAAGCGGTGCCTGAACGCGATGGGTTTAAGAGGCGGGACCATGAAGGCTCATCGGCCCATGTGGTTCTTTGAGGGTTTGCCGCTGCGGAAAAGGCCCATTGGGCCTCACAGCTCGATAAGAAAGCATGACGAAACGTTGGATTTTTAGGAGGTTCTTGAAATGGCTGATGTTACCATGCCCATGAACGGGAAGGTTATAGCCGTGAACGTTAATGTAGGCGATAGCGTCCAGGAAGATGACGAAGTGGTCGTCATCGAGGCGATGAAGATGGAGCTGCCGGTGGTCACCCCTGCCGGCGGGACCGTCAAGGAGATCAAGTGCAAAGCCGGCGACACGTGCCAAGTGGGCGATGTTCTGGTTATCGTCGAGTAATTCATGCGACGATCCATGGGGTTCGTCGGCTCCATGGATCAAAATCACCCTGCCCTTCCAACGCCGAAAATACTAATAAAGCCAGGAATTGCAGTCCGATATCAGGGGCCGAGCATGGACGGAATTCATCCGGCGCGCGTGTCGAACGCTCTACGATTGTATGGACTACCGGCCTCGCACCCTACGTTAATATCACATATCGCTTATGATTCTCCGCCGAAACCATGACGGAGCACAGTTTGACCCCCGCGAGAGGTTGTCATCATGCCGCAGTTTTTTGAAAGTACGTGGATCAAGGGCTTGGAGATGCGAAACAGGTCCGTACGCAGCGCAACGTGGACCGGACTCGGCGACGGAATGGGCCGTGTCACGGACCGAGCAGTGGAATTCTACGCGGAGCTGGGTCGCGGAGGCATAGGCCTAATCGTCACCGGTTATCAATATATAATGACCAACGGTCAACAGCTCCCGAACATGATCGGCAACTATGAAGACGGCCTTGCCGAAGGTCTTGGAAGGCTGGCCGAAGCCGTACACGGCGCCGGCGGACGGGTCGTGCCCCAGCTCGTGCACACCATGGCCCGGTCCAATCCTTCCCTTTTTCGCGAAGGGGATGAGCTCTGGGGTCCGTCCGGCATCCCGGAACCCGCAGATGGCCCCGTGCCCAAAGAAATGACCAAAGACGATATCCGCAGCTTCGTGGAAGCGTACGCGGCCGCCGCCGCGCGGTCCAAGGCCGCGGGGTTCGATGGAATACAGCTCCATGGGGCCCACGGGTACGGGATAAACCAATTCCTGTCCGAGGCATGGAATCGCCGCGGCGACTCGTACGGCGGAAGCCTTTCCAATCGCTACAGAGTGTTGGGCGAAATCATGGAAGCGATTAGGGCAGCCGTTGGAAATGATTTTCCCGTCCTGATAAAGCTCAACGGGCAAGACTTCGTAGATGGAGGCTTGACTATCCAAGAATCCGTAAGGATCGCCCAACGCTTGGTTGACGATGGAATGGATGCCATCGAAGTGAGCGGCGGATGTGCTTCATCGCCCCAGGACAGAACTCCGGCGAGAAGGAAAATCGCCAAGGAATCGGATGAGGCCTATCTTTCCGACTTGGCCGCCGCGGTAAAGAGCGCGGTGACGGTCCCCGTGATTACCGTCGGAGGGATCAGAAGTCTGAGCGTCGCCAATAAGCTGATCGAAGACCGAAAGGCGGACTATGTCGCCATGTCCAGGCCTTTTATTAGGGAACCTCACCTTGTCGAACGCTGGAAGAGCGGCGACGAATCCCGTGCTTCCTGCATTTCCTGCAACGGTTGTTTCGAGACCGGTTTGAAGGGAGATGGCATAAGCTGCAAGGTGGAGCGCGTGTTGAGAGAGAAACGCGGCGCGGCCGACCCCCATTGATGCCCGGTCACATATTGGGATGAAGGAAAAAAATAGCTTTTCGTGAAGACGCACAAAGGGTAATGTTGACGGGATTAGCGGAAGGTCACAGCGCAAAAGGCCCCTTCGAGCGGTTGATCTATCCGGATTGGTTGACGCCGATTCCTATTGGGGACACCCCATGACCATATGAGGCTTCGCGGAGGTTGCTTATGCCCGATTCGTTCGAGGACAGAGTCAAGACATGGGAAAAGGGTTTTCAAGAGAAAACGGCCAAGAAACCGGAACGGCTCAAGGAGTTTACCACCGTATCCCGGCTGCCCGTAAAAGGGGTGTATTGGCCCTGGGACGCTGAGTTGTTCGATGCCGAAACGGACCTGGCCATACCGGGTTCCTTCCCCTTCACCAGAGGGGTTCAGCCGAACATGTACCGGGGACGTCTCTGGACCATGCGGCAGTATGCCGGGTTCGGGAGCGCGGAAGAAACGAACCGGCGCTTCAAATATCTAATCGAACAGGGGCAGACGGGCCTTTCGGTGGCCTTTGACCTTCCCACCCAGATAGGCTACGACTCCGATCATGAATTGGCGTTGGGTGAGGTCGGCAAGGTGGGCGTAGCCATCGACAGCATAGAAGATATGAGGCTTCTATTCGACGGTATCGACCTTGTAAAGGTCAGCACGTCCATGACCATCAATAGTCCGGCCGCGGTTCTGCTGGCCATGTACATCTCCGTGGCCGAGGAGCGGGGAGCGCAGCGGGACCGGATCAGGGGCACCATCCAAAACGACATCCTCAAGGAGTACCCCGCCAGAGGCACCTATATATTCCCACCCGCCCCGTCCATGCGGATCATCACGGACATTTTCGCGTTCTGCAACGAGCAAGTACCCCAGTGGAACACCATCAGTATAAGCGGATACCACATGAGGGAGGCCGGCAGCACCGCGGTCCAGGAAGTGGCCTTCACCCTGGCCAACGGTATTGCCTATGTAAAGGCGGCCATCGAGGCCGGTCTCGATGTGGACAAGTTCGGCGAGCGACTAAGCTTCTTCTTCAACGCGCATCAGGATTTCCTTGAGGAAGTCGCCAAATTCAGAGCCGCGCGAAGACTGTGGGCACGCATAATGAAGGAACGTTTCGGCGCCACGAACGAACGCGCCATGATGCTCCGATTCCATACGCAAACCGCGGGATGTACGCTCACGGCACAGCAACCTGTGAACAACGTGGTTCGCGTGGCTTTCCAGGCGCTCTCCGCCGTGCTCGGCGGCACTCAATCCCTGCACACCAATTCCTGGGACGAAGCCCTGGCCCTGCCCAGCGAGGGATCGGTGCAGGTGGCCCTGCGTACACAACAGATAGTCGGCTACGAAACCGGAGTGGCAAACACGGTGGACCCCTTGGCCGGCTCTTACTACATTGAAGCCCTCACCAGTGAAATCGAGAAACGAGCGTTTGATTACATCAAGAAAATTGACGAAATGGGTGGAGCGGTCAAGGCCGTGGAAAACGGTTTCATCGAACAAGAAATCCAAGACGCCGCTTATCAGTTCCAGAGAGGCGTTGAAAGCGGTGATCAGGTTATCGTAGGTATGAACCGCTTCCAGACCGATGAGAAGCACCCGTCGGATATTCTTCGGGTCAATCCTGCATTGAGGGAAATTCAGGCGGAGCGTTTGAAGAAGATAAGGGCCGATAGGGACGGGGCTGCCGTGGATGCAGCCCTCGCAGCGCTCAAGAACGCGGCGGAGGGCTCCGACAACCTCATGCCGCTCATATTCGACGCGGTGAAAGCCATGGCCACCCTGGGCGAGATCTGTGACGTGTTACGCGGCGTATTCGGGGAGTACACTCACTCGTCACGCTGCTGAGCGAGGCCTGTGACGCCAATGAAGCCCGGGCCCCGGTCCTTTCCGAGGAAAAGGCGGAGGGGATACCCCAAATGGGCATTTTCAGGGAAGAAGCAGGGATCCATCTTTGGCTGAAGGACCCCGGGTCCCCGCTTTTGCCTGAAAATCCTTACCGCGGATTTTCATTTTCGGTTGTGACCGCTCTGGGTCATGGTCGTTCGCGGAGACGACCTCAAGGCATCGGTAAATCAATACGCTTAACT
>JAZDOF010000990.1:0-3486 GCA_043799015.1 Pseudomonadota bacterium
ACCAACTCGTCAGCTCCGGAGTCGGGTATGTTAAGGTGTGAGTCTCTACATCCGAGACTAAGATTCCTATCTCTCCTGATTGCCTGCTTCCTTGCCTTACTATGCACGGATCTGTTGATCAGCCTCCGGACCGTGAGCCTGGAGATGCAGTGGGACGTTCAGACGGACGGCGCAGTACGCGTTTCGTGGAAAGGCCACGGACAGGACTATGTCCAAGAGCGCAGCGTGAACGCCCCAATCGAGAAATTCCAAACAGGCTGTGTCCTAAAACTGATGACCTGGGGGCGGCCTGAGTTCCTTCGCCTGGAATATAAGGGCGGTGCCGGCGGACTGAGTCTGAAAACACTCAAACTACGGCAGTACGGGTTTGGTACGGTTGACCTACTTGCGGCGAGCAATCAGCCTCATGGTACCGTGGGCCTGAATCGAGAGCTCATCGAAGGCAATTTGAGGACCGGTCAAGGCGGCTGGGCTTTGGCGCTGGAACCGGCCGTGCCAAAAGCGCCTTTTGATTTCGCCGATTTGCGCTTTTCCGTGCTTGGCCCGGCCTTTCTGTCAATGCTGATGGCCGTCGTAGCGAACAAGTTCGTACGTGACTACAGGTTGATCCGCCGCGATGGCATCTGGCTGTCGATAGCCATGATCATTGCAGGGGTTATGGTAATCGGCATGGCATACGTAAGCCCCTTCAATTCACACTCAGATGAAGTGTACCATCTCAACGCCGCCAAGTATTACAGGGATCATTGGCTGCCCCCCAAGCCCTGTGAAGAGGCGGCGCTGGATTCATACAGCAACTACGGAGTCACCTACCTCAGTCAACTGGACATTGTCTACTTTCTTGCAGGAAAATTCTCGTTGTTAATTCTTCCTCGCTTTTCTTCCATTACGGATCTTTACGGGTCGTTGCGCCTCTTCAATGTCCTCCTGTTCATGATCCTCGTCGGGTGTACCCTTTTTTCAGCACGGCGTGGTTTGATTACGGCTCTGGTTATCACACCGCAGCTATGGTACGTTTTCAGTTATTTCAATGGCGACGCGTTTCCTTTCCTTCTGGCTTTCCTGTTGGGATGGTACCTGACCCGCGATGACAACGGACTGACGGGATTCTTGCGCGCAGAGGGTTGGGCCGGTGCTCGGCACGGCGTAGCCTTCGGACTGCTGCTGGGGGCCTTGTCGATTTCAAAGCTCAACTATTGTGTATTCGTTGCCTTTGCATCCATTTGCGTTTGTCTTTTGATCCCGTACAAAGGGAGACAATTGAGAGTCCTCAAGAAGATCCTCTTGATTTTCTTGGCGGCAGGTCTGCTCTTTGGAGTTCGTCTTGGCATACATCTGGCAATTAACGGCACGAATTCGACCCAGCTTGAGCTCGAATGTGCGGAAAGAACGGCGGATCCGGAATGCAAGCCATCGCAGTTGGGAAGCCCGGGGGCAAAATTCGGTATGCGATTTAGGGAACAAGGGGTCAAGTACTGGGATGTGTTGACCCATTATCATTGGACATTCTGGAGTTGGCGCAGTTTTTTTGGGTTGTATGGTTGGATGGAATTCCCCGGAAGGCTCCACCAGACTGTGGCGATGAGTCTAGCGGCCTTGGTTCTGCTGATCTGGGTTCTCTTTCTGAATCTCGTCAACACTGATCTTCACCTTAAGATCGTGACGTCTCTGTTTCTATTGCTGTCCACCGTATCGATATTTCTTGCGACGTACAACTCATGGGTCTTTGACTGGCAACCTCAAGGACGTTACTTGTTCCCCATCCTGGCCATGTTCAGCGTTGTAGCAGCTCCAGCCTACGACAAGAACCCCAACATCGCGTATCCCGTCATGGTTGCGTTCGGTGCCGCCGGCAGTTCATTCGTGGCCGCAGGACTGTATCGGTGGCTCTGATGGACCTGCCTCGGGCTTGGGTGAAACTGAGGTGGCCTCCCATGTTGAGAAAGTCAAAGAGAAGTTCGGCTTGGAGCACCTGATTTTAGTCGGAGACCGCGGTTTGCTTACCGATGCCCGACTCCGGGAAGATATTCCTCCCGAAGACGCTCGGACCGGATCACGGCACTCAGGGCACCGGCAATACGCAGGCTTGTTGATGCGGGACGGCTTCAGTCATCGCTTTTCGAACAGATGGACCGGGCAAAGATGGAAGAATCCGTGAAGACCGTCGATCCGGGAAACGAACCGGAACGAGTTTGCTCAATAACCGAAATTCCTTATGTTAACTTTACCCGTTGGTCCGCAGGACGGTATCAAATCCTCCGGATTGCTCACGGCGGCCGCTTTTCCGTCTTCAATAAGCAATACGGTATCGGCAAGGGTGAGGATTTCGTCCAACGAATGGCTGACGTAAAGGATGGGAATGGAGAACTCACGGGGTAAACGAGCCACGAACGGTAGCACTTCGGCCTTTCGCTCCGCGTCCAACGAAGCAAGGGGTTCATCCATGAGGAGAAAGCTGGGGCTGGTCAACAATGCCCGGCCTATAGCAACCCTTTGCTTCTCTCCTCCCGACAGCTTGGCCGGCCTTCGGGTCAGCAGCCGTTCTATTCCAAGGAGCTCCACCACTTGATTGAAGCTAACGTAACGTTCACGAGGGGGGATGAGCTTCATGCCGTAGGTGAGATTGCCTTTCACGGTGAGGTGAGGGAACAGACGGCCGTCCTGGAACACGTATCCGCACTTTCGTTTGTGGGGCGGCACGTCTATGGACATGGCGGAGTCGAACAGTCGCCTGCCGTTCACCACGATAAGTCCTTCATCGGGAGGGATCAGACCGGCCGCCATGTTTATTACGGACGTCTTGCCCGCGCCCGATCGCCCGAACAACGCCGTCACTCCCACGGTTCCGGTGCTGAAAGCCACATCCACGGTGAAGTTCCCCAATGACTTCCTTACGTTAATTTCCAGCACCGATCAGCCTTTCATCCTTCGGGCCATCCGTGCGGCCAGGATTTCGGAAGCCGTAAGAGCGAGCATGGCGGTTATTACCGAGATGACGCACAGCCTGAGAGCACCGGCATCCCCGTCCGGGACTTGGGTTAGAGTGTAAAGTGCAAGTGGCAATGTTCTGGTTTCACCCGGGATATTGGACACGAAGGTAATTGTCGCGCCGAATTCGCTTAGACTCCTGGCAAAAGCCAAAATAACACCGGTAAGTATGCCGGGCATGACTAAGGGTATGGTTATGGTGAAAAACACTCTCGCCGGGCTCGCACCCAGGGTACGGGCCGCGTCCTCCAAGCCGCGGTCCACGCCCTCCATCGAGAGACGAATCGCTCGGACCAACACGGGAAACGACACGACCGCGGATGCCACGGCCGCGCCTTTCCAGTTGAACGCGAACGAAATACCCAAGGTGCTGTGAAGGGCCTCTCCGACTATCCCCTTCCTGCCAAGGAGAACGAGAAGCAGGTAGCCGATGACAACGGGAGGTAACACCAAGGGCAGATGAATCAATCCATCCAGTAGGGTTTTGCAGGGGAAATC
>JAZDOF010001005.1:0-3276 GCA_043799015.1 Pseudomonadota bacterium
ATATTTTTATCTTTAGAAATTAGCTGGTTAACATCCTCTACTATGTTCTTGGAAATTATTCCTGCCAACCTCCAATTTTCATTGAGACAGTACGACGAAACCCCATACCCGGCCACCATAACAGCAACCAGCATGGCCACCGCTCCAGCACTCCGGACCGCCGCCTGAATGACAATGGCAACGAAAACGGCCATGAATACCGAAGGCCAGTACAGCAAACGGTCATTCCCCAGGTCCCCCAAAGGAATTGGGAGGTTCGCCACAGGGGCCATTGAAATAAGAAACATGGTCGCCAAAGCACAAGTCACTACGGCTATCGGGCTTAGTCGTGCCGTCAGAAATGCGGACATTCGGGGGTGTCGTTGGAGGCCCAATACGGTGACCGTTGCGGCCGAAGCCAACGTTAGCCCGATGCCGATGGGCGCGTAGACCTCCGTAATCCAGTAGTCCAAACCCAACGCCTTCAGCCCGTGCAGGGTTACCAGTATCTTTGCAGGGGCCCTTGATACGATCTTGAAAATGAACCAGGGGTCGATGTTCCCATGGGTACCGTAGCCTCCCAGTAATGTGCCGATAGCACAGTATCTGACTACGAGGTAACAGCCGAACACTAGGAAGAAGCCTCCCGCTTCCCGAAACGGGTGCCCGCGGCCCTTTGTCCGTTCGTATAGGCTGATCAGGGCAATTACAATCACCATAACCGCCGGATAGGCGACTACGGATTCCTTTGACAACAGAGCCAAGAAGAAAGCGACGAGAGAGACGGCGTACCATCCGGTCAGCGAATCCTTCTTGAATCGAAGGAAACACGATAGCGACACCAGAGCAAAGAAGGCGGCCAACAGGTCCATGCGACCCGAGATCCATGACACAGGTTCGGAGTGACAAGGCATGGCGAGAAACATGAGCCCGGAAATCCAACCCGTTGCCTGTGCGTTGGTATTCCGCAGAGACGCCTTCAGAAGCAGCGTCGTAGCGTACCCCACAAGCAGGGAGTTGACAAAGTGCAGGAAAACATTAAAAAAGTGGAATCCCGCCGGATTTAACCCCCAGACCAAAATATCCAAGGCAAAGGAAAGCGAGACCACGGGTCGGAAGAAGCCTCCGGAGCCTGCCATCAACACCGAGAAAGGACCCTCCACTGCTATGCCCCTCAATAGGTCAAAGTCGTCTGCAAGAAAGAATGCGCACAGAATGTTGGAGTACGGCAAAATGCCTACAGCGGCCGCTAGAAGGATAAGTAGCGGTGTTTTCTTCCGGTATGTGATCTTCATGCCATTCCTCGTTCGCCGCACTTAGCACCCCGATGAGCTACTTGTCATCTCCACTCGCCGGGGTCCCTCCCACCAACCGCATCAGGTTGCCGGCCAAGAGCCTTTCACGCTCCTCGCCGTCGAAGAGGTGCTCGACCTTTCTTTTCTCCTCGGCCGGGGACCCGAACGGGAAGTCCGACCCGAACATCATCCTGTCGGTCCCGTACGAGCGAACAAAATCTTCGATCTCCCAGTACCCCGCGAGAGCGGTATCGACCCAAACCTGCGGGTTTTCGAATACTCCCGCTTCCTTCAAACGATGGTATCCGCCGTTGAGGCCTCCCATGTGGGGTATGATCACCACGGTTCGACCGTTGATACGCTTTAGGAATTGCAGTGTGTTGCGGAACTCCTCTTCAAGCACTATGGGCAAACGTTTCTCGAAAACGTGATCCAGGAATTCCTCGCAAAGGGGAGTATCGTATGCGTACATGGGCTCATTGGAGTGTCGATGCCACTTGATGCCCACAAACCCGTCCGGAACTCTCGCGAAGTCGTTCCACACAAAGAAGTAGGGAAACACACGCGCGTTATCCCTGATATCGAGCAAATAGTCGTGAACAGCGCGTCGGCTGCGCGCATACTCGGGCGAGTCGAAGAACAAGGGATCGTAGCGGTCGTATATCTCTTCCACCGGAGCGAACACCACACCTCCGTCGATCCCTCCCCGGGACCATTCGCGTGAAAGCTCCTGAAAAGTCAACGTCAGACCGCAGTGGGTGTGGCTGTCGAGAACGAGGTCGGGCATGCGCGTTCTCCTCTGGAAATAATTCTGCACGACCATCCGTGGAATGCCGATAATCAAACCATAAAACCACCGAGACAGGAAGACCGTCTGAAAAGGTTTCGTAACGGTAGCCCGGAACCTGATCTTTTGCCGAGGATTTCGATCCCCGCCCCCGCTTGACGTATACGCATCCTCCGGCCACAATGATGATCGGCGACGACAAAGGTCCAATATCGTCATCGGGTCCTCCCGATACTGTCGTTTAGGCGGGGGCTTGCCCATCCGGGCGTGCGGCGAGCTGCGAGATAGTGCAAGTATCCCTACCACCTTTTCTTGGAGATGAGGCTTCTTGAGTATAGTCAAACGAATTCGGTCGCTGGTTTCCCATGGTCTGTACTACCTCACCGAGCACGCGTATGATGAAGCCGATGCGGATGATTTCGACGTCTACGATGTCGAGCAGGGAATAGCGACCGGCAAAATCAGGAGAACATGGCCGAAAGAGAGCAAGTACGAGCTGATCGGCTCTGCTTTGGACGGTCGGACCATAGGAGCCGTGTGTCGCATCACCTCTTCGGGCAAAGTCTGTATTATTACCGTCTACGAGGATAAACCTACGGAATAATCAGGGAGGCTTGTGAATGGGATTCTGGGAAGATGAAAAGTGCGAATACTGCGGCGGGCCGATCATAGAAAAGCGCGTGACGCTTCACCGAAAAGTAGGCGCCGGCTACGTTCAAATCGAGAACGTGCCCGTGGGCGTGTGTCGGATGTGCGGCACGCGCTACTACGCTGCTGACGTCCTCAAGACGATCCAGGAAACCGTTTACGGCAAACGAGCTCCGGAGAGGGAAGTTTGCATTCCGGTGTATTCCCTTTGAGCTGCGGATCTGATGCAAGGCCGGGCATCGCTTGCTCCGGAGGCCCCGAGCACTTGCGGTCGTCGACAGTTGTTAAGATGTCCTCATGGGATGAAAGCAACGCTGATCAGCGCCGCGATCAAGCATGGATGCGAACGGGTTGATTTGGATGAATGGTAGACACCTTATCGATGCCACTGTTATCATTGCCCTATTTCCCGGCGAAAGAAGCGTCGAGGAAAACTTGGCGGCCGCACGCCTCAAGCGATTGTCGCTACAGGTACTTCCTGGGTGCCGGCCCGTCGAATCTCATGGGAAGGTCCCGCATGACCATCAAAGTTGACGTGCCGTGGGCCAAGATCCTCCCGGCCTGGTC
>JAZDOF010001017.1:0-3510 GCA_043799015.1 Pseudomonadota bacterium
TTCTCTCCGACAACCATCTCCTCCGGGTAAGGTTTGCGGCATTCATGCGCGTCGGCCAGTTCCTGGCGGCAAGCAAAACCCACCCGGACTATCCGTTCCGCCAATCCCGGCACCTGGTTCCAGCGGAGAAGCTCGAAGAGCGCTCGATCGTCGCATCCCCTCACCAATACGCCGAAGTGTTTGTCCGTGTAGCGCCGGGCGAGGGCAAGTGCCAATTTCGCCATGGGATAGCGCCCAGGGGATTTGTTCTCACGCGCCCCGAGGGTAAATCCGTCATCTAAATGTTGAGCGTTTTCGTAGACGTGAGGGAGAATACCGCCTTGCATATCACGAAGGCCAAGAAAACCTGATATTTTCCCTTCATCGAAAAGCTTTCGAACGTGTTCTCTGACTTGTTCCAGCATATCGACCATCCGAAAAGTCCGATTCCAGCCTCTCCGGGTTCGAATCACCCGGCCCGTCGGGCACTTGAGGCGGTCTTCAGTGAAGACGGCCCAAGACCTCGAATTGTCTCGACGAATTCCGTAACGACCTGAGCAAACCGCGGCCCCTCGGCCGACGACACCCATTTTAGCAACAACCGCTCAGACTCCACTCCGGAAAATGCGAGGAGGCTTTTCATGAAAGCGATTCTCTTTACCGTCATGTAATTACCGTACAGGTAATGGCAATCTCCGATGTGTCACCCACCGACAAAGACGCCGTCTGCGCCTTTCTGAAAGGCCTTCAAGATATGGTGGGGTCCCACTGTTGCCGAACACAACGTACGGATCGTCCGTAAGTTCGGCGGATATTGTAGGCGGCTAACGCCGGCCAGGTCCGCCCCGGCGTAAGCGCACCAATTGCAGAGGAACCCTATTATGGTCGGTTCGAATCGTTCACTGGCCATTGTGACTCCGCTTGTCTTATCCTGCAAACGCCTGCTCGATTTGAGCATATATCTGGTCGTTGGAAAAACCGTCCAGACGCGCGCTGCCCGATGGGCACGTGGCCGCGCATCCACCGCAACCTTTGCACAATACTTTGTTCACCTGACACACGCCGCGGTTTTCAATGAAATTAATCGCGCCGTACGGGCACACCTCTACACAGCCCAGGCAGCCGCAGCAGGTTTGTGCATCAATGTCCGCCACAATACCGCTGGTGAACAGGGCCTCCTTGGATAGGACTATCGCTGCTCTCGACGCCGCTCCCAAGCCTTGGGCGATCGCTTCCCTTACAGTCGACGGAAATCGAGCGTTGCCGCACAGATAGATACCGTCCGTCGCAAAATCCAAAGGTTTCAGCTTTACGTGGCCCTCGAGGAAGAAGCCGTTTTCGTTGAGCGGGACTTTAAGCATGGTAGAGATTGTCGGGGCATCTTCCTGCGCAATGAGCGGCGTGGACAGAACCACCAACTCTCCGGGAAGAGTAATCTCCTTCCCCATACGCAAATGGTAGACCTTAACCGCTCCGTTGTCCGTGATCTCCGGCGGCTGCGAGGGATCATAGGTGACGTATCTAACGCCCAACTGTTTGGACTTCCTGAACATGTCCTCGTTTTCAACGCCGTACATCATCATGTCGCGGTAGAGTATAGTCACCTTCGCTAGAGGGTTCGCTTCTTTGATGAGTATGGCGTTCTTTACCGAGGTCATGCAGCAGATACGGGAGCAATACGTCCGCTCGGCACATCTGGAGCCTACACATTGGATCATCACCACTTCGGAAGGACAGGCCGCCCCGCTACGGAACAAGGACTCCAATTCGATGTGGGTGATAACCTTGGTGCCGTCGTATCCGTACTGATTCTCCGGCTTCAACACTCGGGCTCCCACCGCCACGACTATAACGCCCGCTTTTACCTTGTTATCCTGCCCATCGGTGCGGATGTTGACCACGTAGTTGCCGACGTACCCCTCGATACCGCCGACCTCCGAGTTGAGGTACACGGTGACCTTGGGATTGGCGTCGAGTCTGCCGATGAGATCGTTCACGAGTCGATCGGGCGGTTCATTTGACGGGAGGACCATGTTCAAGTCGTTGAGCAGTCCGCCGAGCCTGTCCTGTTTTTCAACAAGATCGACTTCGTAGCCCATGTTTCCCAGCGCCATGGCTGCGGACATCCCGGCAACACCGCCGCCTATAACCACGGCTCTGTGGAAGATGTTGAGCTGAATGCGGCTCAAAGGCCTGAGCCGTGCCGCCTTGGCCACGGCCATCGCTATCTGGTACTTGGCCCGCTCGGTGCCCCCGACTCCGTCCCTCATATGGACCCACGAGCACTGGTCCCTGATATTGGCCATTTCAAAGAGGTACGGATTGAGTCCGGCCTCTTCGCAAGCGCTTTGAAACAGAGGTTCATGAGTGCGCGGAGTACAGGAAGCCACGACCACCCGATTGAGGTCGGCCTTGGGAATGGCCTGTTTGATCTCGTTTATGCCGCCTTCCGAACAAGTGTAGAGGTTCTCCTGAACGAATACCACGTTGGGTAGGGTCTTGGCATACTCTCCCAATGCCTTCATGTCCAGGTAGCCGGCTATATTGGAACCACAATCGCAGATGAAAACGCCTACGCGAATATCGGTATTATCGTCTTTCAATTCCATGACTCCTTAGACCGCCAAGGCCATACCCCCGGTCATTACCGTTTCCGCCGCTCTCGCCGCCGCACTGCTGGCTTGGGCCACCGATTCGGGTATGTCTATCGGTCCCTGGGCGCAGCCGCATGCAAAGATGCCCGGCACGCTCGTGTCAAGCGGCTTGTTCGGGTGGGTCTTAATGAAACCGTTTTCATCCAGCTCGACACCGACGAGATCCGCGACCTCAAAGACGCCCTTCGGCGCCGAACAAGCATTGGCCAGTATTACCATGTCCAGGGTCATGGCCTTAACTCGGCGATCTTCAGTATCCTCGTAGTACACGATGGGGTTGAGTTCTTCATCCTGGACCACCTCGGCCACTCGTCCCCGTATGTATTGAAGGCCGGAAACCTTTTCTCCGCGAACTTTGTATTCCTCGAACCCTTTGCCTACGGTTCGCAAGTCCATATAGAAAACATACGACTTGGTCTCCGGTTCATGTTCCTTGGCGATAATGGCTTCCTTAATGGAGTGCATGCAACAATAGCTCGAGCAGTACTTGTGGAAACGAAAATCCCTTGACCCGACACACTGGATGAATCCGAGCTTTGTTGCCGTATGGTGCTTCCTCACCTGTTCCTTGAGCCGCAGCTCCTCATCTTGGAGCGATTGGGCCGTGGACGCGTCGCCGTCTTTTTCGGCCTTCTTGATCAGCTTGGCCAGTTCCTGCAAACGCACCTTGCCCTTGATGGTGGACGGTCTGGTTAGGTGCCCGGACGTGGGACCGCCGGCGCTGAGGAGTCGCTCCATTTCAAGGGACGAAATCACGTTGGGGAGCTTGCCGTACCCGTATTCAGGAATCTTGGCCGCGTCGCAGAGCTCGTATCCTGTGGCAAGCACCACGGCGGCCACATTGAGTTCCTCGTAGGTTTCCTTTTGGTCGTAGGCG
>JAZDOF010001023.1:0-7102 GCA_043799015.1 Pseudomonadota bacterium
ACTTCTTGAACTGTTCCATCTCATGGTGGAGCGCGAGCCCATCAAGACGTTTCTCGTTTTCTCCAAGTCGTCCAAGAATCGGAAGGAAATCGAAGAGGACATGATGCGGCTGGCTTGGTTTCTCTTTAGGTCCGGGTACACCGTCAATCGCATAGCCACGGGCTATTACAAGGAAAAAGCAGCCGAATTCCTCAACGATAGGATAATGGATTATCTTGTTCAAAACGCGGGCGCGTCAGGGTCTACCCTAGGCCTGTCCAATCACCTTGCAATCATTACTTGGATCGACTTCAGAAGTTTTTTTGAGCTTCAGTCGGATTTTTGCTCTTTGGAAGAACCCGACGAGGTAAACGAGCAAATCAAGATCCTGAAAAAGAAGAAGCGTCGCGGTGCGGAATTGCTTCGAAAGCTTCTCCAGCTCAACAAGGTGTACGAAAGTAAGAGTCAGAGCCTACTGGCCTCGCGTTATCTGTGTTTTAGATATGAATCCAGCTTCGGGAGTTACCACGGCAGCCGTCGCAGGCGTGAAGCGCTTCAGGCAAGGGCCGTCGAAGTCTACAAGCCCGAACTGGACGGAGATGCCGTCGAAAAGCAAACGGAGAACGAGCTGAACGTTTCCGGACGTTCCTTCAGTTCCAAGACCAGGGAACAGATGGCGGGCATCGTCAAACTGATAATCAATTCCCTGGAAAACCCGCGTCAGGTCCGGGGAGAAAAGGTCAAGGTCCTGGGCGACATCTCGGCCGGCGCTATGGGAAAAGTCAGCATAGGGATATACCAAGACCGGATTGTAGCGCTGAAGACGGTGCGAACCGACATATCGCATCCTGGGGCCGACCCGGTAGGCTTGCTTGAGTACGAGCGGGCGATAAACGAACGCGTTCAAGGGGGGGAAAAGCAACACCCCTACATTGCGGACTATTATGGCACCGTGGAACAAGGCGGAGAGAGGGTACTCATCAACGGTTACTTTCCCAACGACAACCTCACTCAACTGGTGGAAAGAAATTGGACCGAAAAATATAAGCCGCCTTTCTCCGTTCAGAGCAGGATAAGTTTTGCCACCCTCGAAGTGGTTGCCTTCCAATTACTGGAGTGTCTGAGACATTTCAGAGAAAAGGGGATCATCCACCGCGACCTGAAAACGGACAACATCCTTTATACGGTTGACGAGAACGAGAACGTCAATAGGATCATCGTCATTGATTTCGGTGTGGCGGTGGCGTGTGGATCCGATTCGGTGGAGGACTTTTTCAAAGGCAAGGTGGTGGGGACATTCTCGTACATGGCCCCGGAACAGTCCCGCGGGCGAACTCTTTTCCAGTCGGATCTGTATAGCGTCGGAGCAATTCTCACCGTTTTGATGACCGGCAAACTGCCCTTGGTGTTCCCTCGCACCAGAACGCGGGCGGAGCTGGCAAAGCAAATTCTGAGGATAGAAAAGGAGCCTCGACCTAAGCTTACGGAGATGAATCCCAGATTACTCAAGCATAGCGCACTGGAACACTTTGCAGCTATTGTGGAGCAATTTCTCGATCTCGACCCCATGCGTCGGCCAACCATCGAAGAAGCCCAATCAGGGATCAAGGGCGTCTTGGACGACCTCGGTTCGGCCAAGAACGGCCTTTACGTCTTCTATCATCATGGAGCGGCCTAGGATAGACAGGGCCCCTCGACCATTCACTCATACGACTCAAGCAAGGCCTGTAGCTCGGTCCAGCGACCTTCAAGCGTCTTGATTTCCTTCTCGATGGCCGGTTCTTCAGCCAGGAGGGGAAGCATCAAGTCCCTATTCTGATAGCTTGCGGGGTCAGCCATAAGGGCTTGTATCTCTTTTCTCCTTGATTCCTTCTGCTCGAGCACCTGTTCGATCTTACGGACCTCGGCCGTTATCGGTGCTTTTTTTGATGAAAGCGTCTTTCTCGCTTCCGCCTCGCGGCGTTTTCGTTCCTTGCGTGATTCCCTTGTTTCCGGGTTTTGGACCTTGTCATCGGTAGGCTTGGACTGTTGTTCCGAGGAGATCGCGGCCTCGGCCTCCATCAAATCCTTCTTATAGATATAATCGGCATAGTTGCCGATGTAGTACTCGGCACGACCTTGTTCCACTTCGAGTATCCCCGAGCAAATGCCGTCCATTAACCTTCGGTCGTGGGTGATGAGCAGGAGTGTGCCGTCGTACTTCCTCAACGCGGATTCCAGCGTCTGACACGAGGGGATGTCCAGGTGGTTGGTGGGTTCGTCCATCAGCAGAAAGTTGGGCGGGGCCAGCAGCAGTTTTGTCAGGGCCAGTCGGCTCTTCTCCCCGCCCGAAAGCACCCTCACTTTTTTGTAAACATCATCGCCGGAAAAGAGAAAAGCTCCCAGAAGCGTTCGCACTTCCTGTTCGGTGGAACCCAGAGCGACCGATTGTGCCTCCTCGAGGACGGACCGGGAAGAATTGAGGTTTTCGGAATGGTGTTGTGCGAAGTATCCGACCGTAACGTTGTGACCGTACTTGACGGTTCCCGCGTCAGGAATAATTTCCGCCGCAATCATCTTCATCAGAGTGGACTTGCCCGCACCGTTGGGTCCGACCATCCCGACTTTTTCTCCACGATCTACAGCTAAAGAAAAATCCTCGTAAACCGTTTTTTCGCCGTATCGTTTAACGATATCGACCAGTTCGACCACCCGTCGGCCGGACTTGACCGGTTGCTTGAATTCGAACTTAAGCGTCTTGGCGCGCCTGGGAGGCTCTACTTTTTCAATCTTTTCCATCATTTTTACGCGGCTCTGAACTCGGCTTGCCGTGCGCGCCTTAACCCTGTTCTGGTCGATGAATTTCTGGATGCGTTTTAGTTTTTCTTGCTGGTTCTTGTACGCCGAGGCCTGGATTTCTTCCTGCGTGTCCTTCCGCATCTCGAAATCGTCGTAATTACCTGTGTACACGGTGACCTTGCCGCGGTCCACCTCGACCGTCTTGTTGACAAGGCGATTGAGAAATGCCCGATCGTGCGACACTAGTACCAAAGCTCCCTTGTACCCGAGAAGATAAGTTTCGACCCAAAGGAGGCTCTCAAGGTCCAAGTGGTTGGTGGGTTCGTCCAGGAGGAGAACGTCCGGATCGGCAAGAAGGATCTTTGCAAGAGCGACCCGCATGCGCCAACCACCCGAGAACTCGCTCCAGACCCGTGCTCCGTCCTCCGGTGCGAACCCCAGGCCGCCAAGTACCTTAAGGGCGCGTGCCTTGAGGGTGTAGCCGTCGAGTCGCTCGAATTCGTGTTGCAGCGCCCCCTGCTCCCTGAGCAGTTCCACCATTTCTTCCGAATCCGGAGACACCTCCCTGAGCCTGTCCTGGATGCGTCCAAGACCGTGCCGAGCTAAGCTAAGCTCATCGGATACATTCATGACTTCCTGGATTATGGGGCCGTCATTTCCATGAATGAGCTCCTGATGCAGGACTCCCGTCCTCAACCGCTTCTCGATGGAGATTTCGCCTTCATCCGGGGCCAACACACCTTCCATCATTCCCAGGATCGTGGATTTGCCCGCGCCGTTGGCGCCCACGATACCGATGCGGTCTCCCCGATGTACGCTTATGTTGGCATCCTTGAACAACGGCTTGCCGTTGAAATATTTCGCGACGTTCTGAAGGAATATCAAATCGCAACTCCTGGTAGTGTCTCTATATTAACGGTCTTTATGATGATTCACCGTTCGCCTCAACGGGCCCGGCCCGGCCCGGCCGTTATGAATCCGGCCATTATACAATTGCCGCACCCGAGTTCTCAACCCGCCGCGGGCGTATCCACACAAAAGCGTTTTCGAATAGATCAAATTGCCGGCGAAGGCACTCTTTGCCGGGGAATCCTTCCTCCGGGACCATCTTTCCAAGAAAACATCTCACAATAACATTCAAATAGCCAACCGCAGTTCGTTTGATCCCGGAGGGAGACGCTGCGCGATTCCAGGCCGGGTGCCTCGCTTCTTCGCACTCGAACGGCCATGAATGCTCCCGGCCGTGGCAGCTCGCGAGAATGACCGTATTCGGCATATTGTCGTAAGCGGTGCCATGGTATATCCTCACCTATCGTGAGACGACGGTACGGTAATCGGTCACCGCAACGGACAAAGAATGAACCACCAAGGCACAAAGACACGAAAAAATCAAAGGCTCGCAAAAGCTTTTCGAAGGGTCCGGTTCGTACCTGCATCGGCACCCATGCCTTTTTCCCGTCTCCCTTTGTGTCTTGGTGACTTTGTGGTTTGGTTTTCCGGGTGCAAATATTAGGTCGTGGTGAACGTTTAGGCGGTGCGAACAGCCGCGAGCGGTACGTCCGGTCAAGCCCGAGGCGAATCACGCGGCATTCTCCACGGGCACCGATGCATGTGCGGCCCCCGATGGGGTCGAACCTCAACAGGCCGTTGACGGCGGAGGACAATCGGCGGGAACCGTTCCCCCGCCGCAATGGGCCCCAATTAGGGGAATCGGCATGACCGGACCTCTTTTCAAGAAGATAATACGTTTGGTCGGTAAGGGCATCGGTGATTTCAACCTCATCGAGCACGGAGATCGTATTCTCGTGGCGCTTTCGGGCGGCAAGGACTCATGGACGCTTCTCCACGCCTTGCTGCATCTTCAGCGAAAAGCGCCGATACGATATGAAGTCCACGTGGCGACGATACACCCGGGACCCAAGGGGTTCGATACGGCCGCGCTTGAAGCCCGGTTGCGTTCGGATGGAATACCGTACACGGTAATTCAAGGCAACATCGTTGACGTGGTGAATGAAAACCTTACCCCAGGGACCAATCCATGCTCTTTCTGCGCACGCCTTCGTCGTGGTATACTCTATTCGTTCGCGGCCTCGGAGGGCTGGAACAAGATAGCTCTCGGGCATCATTTGGATGACTTTGTCGAGACACTTATTCTCAATCAGGTTTTCAGCGGCACCATCAAAGGTATGAGTCCCCATCTTATCGCCGATGACGGCCGTAACAGGGTTATTAGGCCTTTGGTGTACGTCGAGGAATGGATGACCCGGCAGGCCGCAGCGGAGATGGGCGTGCCCATTCTCGGATGTTTTTGTGCCTATCAGGGCATGAGCGGCACTCGTCGCGGTTGGGTGAAGTCGCTGCTTGCGACGATGGAAAAGGAAATACCGCACGTTCGCACGAACCTTCTTGCCGCGATGGCCCGTGTCGATCACCGGCATCTCCTGCACCCGGTTCGGCGCGGTCGAAAAGCGGACGATCAAATATAAGGCGGAACATGTTCACAGGGATTGTTGAAGGTCGGGGCAAAGCTGCGACCATAACTCCTACGGGAAGCTTCCTTCGGATCGGTATTACCACGGTCATGAACCTGACCGATGTTGTGATCGGAGACTCAATCGCCGTTGACGGGGTGTGTCTTACGGTAACGGGTATCGACAAGGCAAAGGGATCGTTCTTCGCCGACGTGTCTCCCGAGACCGTTCGAGTAACCACCCTTGCGGACATGAAGCCCGGGTCGGAGTTCAATCTGGAAAAGGCGATGAGATTAGGGGCCAGAATCGGCGGCCATCTCGTTGCCGGGCATGTGGATTGTGTCGGACGCATGATCGAAAAGAGGCCGAGCGGTGTGGGCTTCCTACTGGGCTTTTCCGTTGATTCGGGCCGGTACCTGATCGAGAAGGGGAGCGTGGCCATAGACGGGGTGAGCCTTACGGTGAACAGTGTTGCAGTGGATCGGTTCCGGGTTATGATAATACCCCATACCGCGGGGCTTACCGGTCTGGTAGACAAAAAGGTCAACGACAAGGTAAACATAGAGTATGATATGATCGGTAAGTACGTCGAGAAGCTCTTCGCTCGCGGCGAAAAAGCGGACGGCATCGACGAAAATAGGCTCAAGGAATACGGATTTATCTAACAAACGGAGTAATTCATGGGCGTAATGGCCGGTATAGAAGAAACGTTGGAAGAATTGCGGCTCGGCCGCATGGTCATACTCGTGGATGACGAAGACCGTGAAAACGAGGGCGACCTGACCATGGCCGCGGAAAAGGTCACGCCCGAGGCGATCAATTTCATGGCAAAGTACGGTCGAGGTCTCATCTGTCTGTCATTGACGCCGGACAGGGTAAAGACCCTAGACTTGCAGTTGATGGCTCAAAGGAACAAATCCCGATTCGGAACGGCCTTCACGGTGTCCATAGAAGCCGCACGCGGAGTTACCACGGGCATATCCGCGTACGACCGCGCAATTACAATTCTCACGGCAGTGGACGATGATGCCGTTCAGGAGGACATCGTTTCGCCGGGTCACGTCTTTCCTCTCAGGGCACGGGGAGGAGGGGTTCTTGTACGCGCGGGGCAAACCGAAGGAAGTGTGGATTTGGCCCGATTGGCCGGGCTTAGGCCGGCCGGAGTCATCTGCGAGGTCATGAAGGATGACGGGACCATGGCCCGTATGCCGGACTTGGTCGAGTTGGCGGAGGAACACGGCCTAAAGATCTGCACCATAAAGGACCTTATCAAGTATAGGATGAGAACGGAGGGCCTGGTAAGGCGAGGGGCTCAAACGGTTCTCCCCACCGCGTGCGGCGGAGAGTTTAAGCTCGTCGTATACCAAAACAACGTGGACAATCTCGAACACGTTGCATTGGTCAAGGGAGACATCGCGCCTGAAAATCCCACTTTGGTGCGGGTACATTCCGAGTGCCTTACGGGCGATGTGTTCGGCTCCTTACGATGCGATTGCGGCAGTCAGCTCGAAAAGGCCATGGTGATGATCGCGAATGAGGGCAAAGGGATCATTCTCTACATGCAGCAAGAAGGGCGCGGAATAGGACTTCTGAACAAGATCAAGGCCTATGCGCTCCAGGACCAGGGTTGCGACACCGTGGAAGCCAATCTGAGGCTGGGTTTCAAGCCCGATCTCAGGGATTACGGGATCGGAGCCCAGATCCTGGCCGACCTGGGTGTAAAGAAGATGCGTCTTATGACCAATAACCCCAAAAAGATCGTAGGGCTCGAAGGCTACGGCCTCGAAGTCACGGAACAAGTGCCCATCGTAGTCCAACCGTGCGAAACCAATATTCGCTATCTTCTCACTAAGAAGGAAAAAATGGGCCATATC
>JAZDOF010001037.1:0-2385 GCA_043799015.1 Pseudomonadota bacterium
TCCGTGAAGAATACGTAGGAGACATCGTCCTCGTTCCAAAGGCCGACAAAGGAACGAGGAGGCGCGTTCAGGCGATCACGGATGTTCCCTGCTATTTCGTAAACGTATAAAGGTGTGTCCGGAGACATCATTGAGGCGTACCCGCGCGCGATCCTTCCGAAGAAGTCCAATCGGACTCCCGAGAGCGCCCCCGCATCGCCCGAGGGCCGCCGGGCCGAGGAAATCTCTCCGGAGGCACGTTCCCGACACCGGAGCTTTGCGAAACAGCCATTCGGTCATAATGCGCTCGATGGTCCGTCGGTTGAACCGCGGAACCCGGGACTCGCGCATCCGGCCGTACATGCATCGAATCCGAGGGGCCTTCCATATCCTTGGGCAGGATGACCGTCCCGGCATCTCCACGATTCACCCTTCGGTGCCGTGCTCTTCACAAGCCCAGTCCGGGCTCGTGTTTCCGGGAAATCGTACCACACCGGGTCAAAGGAAAGCAACCGTCGTCCATGACCGAGTCCTGTTGAACCCTCACTGGAGCATCCCCCGCAAACGCTCCTCTCGACGGCCTATGGGGAATGGCCTTGACTTGATCCCAGGGGAAAGCATAATCAGTCAACATGTGCCGTAGACCTCGGCCGACCCTTACGCCGGCAACCCGGTGGTGAAGGCCGAAGGCTGGGAAACGGCGGGGCTGCCTCGACCAATTCCGCAAGACTAGGAGCAAGTTTGATGATCGAAGGTCACGAAAAAGACGATTGCACCGAAGAAACCCCGTCTCCGGAGTCCCGGGCATCATCGGGAGGAGCTGGGGCGATGGAATACAAGGAGATCATATACGAACAGAACGGGGCCATCGCTGTTCTAACGTTAAATCGGCCGGACATTCGGAATGCGTTCACCCACCAAGAGATGATCGATGAAATCGTCCATGCCTGCCAAATGGTGCAGGATTCCGAGTCGGTGAGCGTTCTTGTGGTTACCGGCGCTGGGCCCTCCTTTTCGGCCGGTGGGAACGTCAAGGACATGTACAAGAAGGCGGGAATGTTCTCGGGCGATCCCAATGATGTGCGCAGGCACTATCGCGAGGGAATACAGCGAGTAACCATGGCCTTCCAGCGTCTTGACGTACCCGCAATTGCGGCGGTGAACGGACCGGCGGTAGGTGCCGGTTGTGATCTTTCCTGCATGTGTGACATCCGCATTGCCGGCGAGAAGGCGCGGTTCGGTGAAACTTTCATTTCGGTAGGGTTGATTCCCGGGGATGGTGGGGCCTTCTTGCTCCCTCGGGTCGTCGGGTTCTCCAAGGCGCTGGAATTGGCATTCACATGCCGCGTGATCGACGCCGCAGAGGCCCTACGCATCGGGTTGGTGAGCGAGGTGACGCCGCAGGAAAAACTTATGGAACGAGCTATGGAAGTGGCCGGCGAGATCGCACAACATCCGGCACGAATCCTACGTTTAGCCAAGCGCTTGTTTTACCTGTCCCAAGGAAGGAACCTGGAAGACACGCTGGAACTCTCCTGTTCCTTTCAGGCCCTGTGTCATCACAGCCACGAACACATGGCGGCCCTGGATGCCCTTTTTGCAAAGCAACGGAGCCGGAGCACCGGTGAGAGCCGGCAAAGCGATTCATGAACGGATTTGCCTCAGCATGGCCGGTATCCGCAAGACCGACCGCGAGTCGCCCTACGACGCGATTTGAAGACCGAGGAATAGCGTAGTGGAGTCGGGTCGGCATCGCTCACTTGCACGCCCTTCTCCGTCTCTGCTTCGTGGTCAATTCTTCTTCCATCAATGGTGAACGATTACGATATTATTTTGGAAATCATTCCGCGGGATGTGTGACCGTGGTTACCTGCATATAACAGCCGACAAAAGGAGAATCTTCACCATGGCGATAAAACTACTGATTATCGGCGGTGTGGCCGGGGGCGCTACGGCTGCGGCCCGGGCACGCCGTTTGAATGAACAAGCGGAAATCATCCTGTTCGAGCGAGGGCGCCACATTTCCTTCGCCAATTGCGGACTGCCCTACTATATCGGCGGAATCATAGAGCGCCGGTCCGATCTCCTGGTTACCACCCGAGAAGCCTTCATGAAACGCTACAGAATCGATGTGCGTATCGGATCCCAGGTCTTGGCGATCGACCGGGCCGAGCGGCAGGTGCTGGTAAGGGACTTGACGTCCGGACAGGAATACCGTGAGCCGTACGACAAGATCATCCTTGCTCCGGGCGCGGAACCCCTAAAGCCCCCCATCCCCGGCATTGACCTGGAGGGCATTTTTCACCTGCTAGACATCCCAGATTCGGACCGGATCAATAGGCTGATCGACCTCCAACGGCATGAAAAAGCCATCGTGGTGGGGGGGGGTTCATCGGCCTGGAAATG
>JAZDOF010000392.1:0-2201 GCA_043799015.1 Pseudomonadota bacterium
CGGTTGGACTGAGGACCCGGACAATGAGAAAATTTGGCAACGGGCCGATAATATCCCGGATACGGAACTTTGGCGCACACATGAAAGATGCCGGACTCAACTGGTCAACTTCGCAAGGAAGAGGCTCGTAGCCGGTTTGAAGGAGCGCAAAGCCCCCGGACAGGACGTGGAAAGGGCGGAACGGGCCTTGGATCCGGAGATTCTTACCATCTGCTTTGCACGCAGAGTTGCCACTTACAAACGGGCGGGTCTCCTTTTCAAAGAACCCGACAGGCTGGCGCGGATTCTCAATCACCCGGATCAGCCCGCCCAATTGATCTTGGCCGGGAAAGCCCATCCCGCGGATAATTACGGAAAAGAGCTCATACGTAACATCCTTAAGCTGGCGCGAGAAGAACCCTTTCGCGACCGGGTGGTGTTCATCGAGGACTATGATATCAGCGTCGCGCGACAAATGGTTCAAGGGGCCGACGTATGGCTGAACAACCCCAGGAGGCCCTTGGAAGCCTGCGGAACATCCGGCATGAAAGCTTCCGCCAACGGAGCGCTCAATCTAAGCATACTCGACGGATGGTGGGACGAGGGCTACCGGGGAGACAACGGATGGGCAATCGGGTGGGGCGAGGAGTACGACGACCAGGACTACCAGGACGACATCGAAACCCATGCCCTTTACAACCTCCTGGAAGAGAGCGTTAAGCCGTTGTTCTACGAGCGTGGATTGGACGACATGCCGAGAGAATGGATCAACATGATGAAAAGATCCATTCGCACCATTTGTCCGATATTCAATTCTCATCGTATGGTATCCGAATATGTTGAAAAATGTTACGTGCCCCTGGCAAAGAACGCCGGCAGGCTCCAGGCGAACAATTACGCGGCCCTCAAGGACCTGGTATCGTGGAAACGGCTCATCAACGGGGAATGGGGTAACCAGCGGATCATCGACGTTCGAGTTATGGACGGAGATGCCTCGCTCAAGGGTAGGAGCGTCGAAGCAACGGCGATACTTGAGATTGCAGGTCTACGAGCCGATGATTTGGCGGTGGAAATAGTCCATGGCCCCATTGATCTGTGGGACAACTTCAAGGTGCGACGGGTATCGAGGCTTCGACCGGTGAGTCCTACCCCTGACGGCGAGGGCAAAGTAACTTTTGTGGGGGAAATTCCATTGGGGGACACGGGCTTGTACGGGTACGTGCTGCGCGTCACGCCCGACCACGAACTTCTCCCCCAATCCGGTAAGTTCAAGCTGGTGCAAAAGGGGTAGATCCCGGCCGGATGAAAAAGGTAACCGTTCAGCGCGACGGCTCGCCGAAACCGGAGAATCAACCACGAAGGCACTAAGACACGAAGAATAGTCTGAAATGATTAGTAAATACCGGCTGGTTTGCGAATCATGTCCGCGTGTCCGTGAGACCGGGCGCTAGGCCCGCAAAGGCCTGAAAAATATTAGCCTTTGATCTCTTTGTGCCTTTGTGTCTTGGTGGTTCATCCTTCACCCATCGAGGTGAACGATTACAAACAATCGGTACGTCGGTGCGGAAACTATCTCCGCACCGCTTTGTGCGGAGGCGGCGCCATCGGAGAATTTTCAGGATAGACCAAACCGATGGGCAACTGGTGGTCCACCGGGTCGATCTGCGGTGCGTTGGGTCCATAGTAGAAACCGTTCACATCCCATCCCCATAGCGGATGCGACCAGCAACCTATATATTCCGGGGACTTGCGAAAGCCGTGGAGCCCCTTTTGCAGAGTGGTCAGAGTATTGTCCACGTTCATATTGTAGCCGTAACCGTGGGGAAGCCAGGAAATATCGGCCGGTGCCTGCGGTGGGGGCGAGCCGGCTTGGCTTTGGACTGCTCCCATTACGGTAAGGACGACGGCAAGTGCCGTTAGGTAGAATTTGCAGGACAACATGTATTCACCTCGCTTTGTTGACGGAGCAGGTTTAGCTTATAGGTTAACAATATAACATATTGGGCTGAAATGTCAAGGATAAACGTCTTGACGGCGTAACCATTCACTCTTGTGGGGCAGGCTTTCCAGCCTGCCGAGATCGCACTAAGAAAATTCGCAGGCTAGAAAGCCTGCGCCACGTTAAGATTGGAATTTCCCGCTCGTAAGTGAAGGGTTACTTGACGGCTTCCGCAAATGCCGGCGCGATACGATTACAGATCATGACCAATCCTCGATTCACG
>JAZDOF010001041.1:0-8132 GCA_043799015.1 Pseudomonadota bacterium
CGTTTCTTCCACGGGCTTCGCCCGTGGCTACCATTGGTCAGCCCCTTCGGGGCTTGACGCTTCTCCGAAATACGCGACCGTATTTATGCAAAGAAGCACTAAGGCTTCATGGACGCTTCGTAGACCTGTTCCGTGCTTTCGCCGGGGCTGGACGCCGGGATATGGCCGGGATGAATTCACGCGTAGATGTGGGGGGAATTTTACAAATCCGGCTACCTGGTCCTCGACCGAGTCGCCTGTATGTGAAGGGCCGTAAACCGGACAAGAACCGACCTCAAACGTCTTCCTGCCGCCGGTCCCCCGCCCCATGCGAAAGCGCTTATTCCAGCCCGCTCGGAGGCATCTAATCCGTAGCGGGCCAAACACATCCGAAGCTGGTCACACACTATGGCGCATATCCAAGTCGCCGGCGGCACAACCATTGTGGCACTATCGACTCCGAGAGGTCATTCGGGCATAGGGGTGATCCGCATGACGGGTCCGGAGGCGCTGTCGATTCTTCAGTCCGTATTTCGTCCTTTGTTGGGAAAGCCTGAGTTCCCGGACAGGCGAGCAGTCTGGGGCAGAGTGACGTATCCCGACTCCGGAGCCGTCCTCGACGACGGTGTAGCGGTGTATCTAAAGGGCCCGGCAACATATACCGGAGAAGACACCGTCGAGCTCAGCCTTCACGGAAGCCCGGCCGTACTGGATGCGGCGGTAGCGCTCTTGGTGCGCTTTGGTGCGCGGCCGGCCGATCGGGGGGAATTCACCAGAAGGGCTTTCCTTTCGGGGAGGCTTGATCTGGTGCAGGCCGAGGCCGTAGCCGAACTCATCGAGGCTCGAAGCCCGATGGAAGCGGCGGAGGCCCGGGCCGGCCTTGATAGTACCTTGTCCGATAAGGTAAAGGCGATTTCCGATGGCTTGAAAGACTTTCTAGCCCAGGTCGAATGGCATATCGATTTCGACGAGGAGGACGAGATTCCCATGCCCGACCCTCTCGGGCCCTTGCGGGAAATAATTTCAGCGATGGAAACTCTTAGGAGCGGCGCGGAAAAGGGGAGACGTCGTCGCGAAGGAGTGCGTACCCTAATCATAGGTAAACCCAACGTAGGCAAATCCACCCTTTTCAACGCCCTCTTGGGCACGGAACGAGCGATTGTGACTCCGATCCCGGGCACTACCAGGGATACCGTGGAAGAAAACCTCGTCCTTGGCGGCATGACTTATGTCCTGTGCGACTCGGCCGGCATCAGAAAAGACCCCGATGTCGTCGAGCAAGAGGGTATAAACAGAGCAATATCAAAGCTCAGCCGTGCCGACCTTGTGTTGGCCGTTGCGGATGCTTCCACGCCCCCTGATACCGATGACTTACGGGTCTTTCGCTCGGTGCCGTGGTCTAGGACCATCTTGGTGCTGAATAAGGTGGACCTGGGGGTCGAATTCCGGCAGGATGAACTACCTATACGGGACGAGGCCCGTCCGGTGATATCGGTCAGCGCCAAGACCGGAGAGGGCATCGAGGCTCTTTGCCGTGCTCTGGAGCAACACGCCCAGGGAGCCGCTTCGGTGATCGGCGACGAAGCTCCGGGTAGCCTCAACCGGCGCTGCATACTGTTGTTGGAGGCGGCTCATTCGGCTGTTCAGGCGGCAATCGCATCCTTGGAGACCGGAGAGCTCTTGGGACCGGAGCTTATTTCGTTGGAGTTGAGGCGGGCTTTAGGGCCGCTTCAGGAGATTACCGGGGAATCCGTAGACGAGGGCGTTCTAGATAGGATCTTTGAGCGATTTTGTGTGGGGAAGTGATGGCGAGAGTATACCGGCCGGTTCAAACATGAGGTCTTGACTCTTGAATAACCCTTATGCATGGCTGCCTTATCCGATGATGACCATCATTCATTTGAACGGCAGGGTGTCATCGCCGTGAATCCAGTAACGTCGATGTAACCGGCCACGCGAGAATACCCCGAATGACATCAACGCGACGCATATTCATTGTTGAAGACGACGGGATTATTGCACAAGACCTTGCGGAAAGCCTCACCGGTTTGGGGTACGAGGTCGTAGGCACGGCGCGATCGGGCGATACCGCTCTTGAAATGGTTCAAGAAACGCGGCCCGACATCGTTCTGATGGATATACGACTCGAGGGCGACATGGACGGTATCGAGGCTGCACAGAGAATCAAGAGTCGTTTGGATGTTCCCATAGTTTACCTTACCGGTTACGCCGACGGCGCCGTGCTGGAACGAGCGAAGCTGACCGGGCCGTTCGGATACCTGCTCAAACCCAGTACCGACAAGGAACTCCATGTCGCGGTGGAAACCGCCATCTACAGGGCGGACATGGAACGGGAGCTACGCCTGAGCGAGGAACGATACCGCGCTGTGGTGGAGATCCAAAGCGACATCATATGCCGGTTCCGCCGTGACACCACGATCACGTTCGTAAACCCCGCCGCAGTCAGGTTCTTCGGTGCGGAAGCTCACGAGTTGATCGGCCGAAGCTTCTTACCGTTCATGATCCAGGAAGACCGGGAGGAAGTGAAGAGCCGAATGGCCGACTTCCAAGCGGATCGCCCCTTGACTACGTACGAACATAGAGTAGTAGGTCGAGACGGGAGGATACGCTGGTTCCATTGGACGGGTCGAGCGGTCTTTGACGGATGCGGTGGGATGGTGGAAATCCAAGCGGTGGGAAGAGATATAACCGAGCGCAAACGCGCGGAGGAGCGAGTAGAAGCGGCACTCGTCCTAGCTACGCGACTGAGGCTTGAATCGGAGGCCGCCAATGTGGCCAAGAGCCGGTTCTTGGCAAACATGAGCCATGAAATTCGTACGCCGTTGAACTCAATTATCGGGTTTTCGGAGTTGCTGTTCGATCAAACCACGGGTCCGCTGAATCCTAAGCAAACCTTGTATGTGAAACATGTCTTGGACAGCGGACGTCATTTGCTGGCCCTAATTAACGATATACTCGACTTGTCCAAAGTCGAAGCCGGCAAGATGGAACTTCGGCGAGTTCCCGTGTATATCAAGGACTTACTTGAAGCGGGTATTCACATGATCAGGGAGAAGTCGCAACGGCATCGGCTCACCGTTAGGCCGACCGTAGATGACGAGCTTCTCGGGTCCCAAGTACCCGTGGATGAGATCAAGCTCAAACAAATTCTGTTTAACCTCCTCTCGAACGCCGCAAAGTTCACCGCCGACGGCGGCACCATAAACCTTCGAGCTTACAAGGAAGAGACCGATCTTATCATAAGCGTTGCCGATACAGGGATCGGCATCAAGAAGGAAGACCATGAACGGGTGTTTGAAGCCTTCGAGCAGGTGGATTCATCATATGCGAGACATGCGGCCGGCACTGGGCTGGGACTGGCGCTGACAAGGAGGCTCGTACAACTCCACGGAGGAACCATTTGGGTGGAGAGCCCCGGCCCCGGTGAAGGTTCCACCTTTTTTGTGCGCCTACCTCTAGCGGTTCACGCCGAGTAAACCTCCGCCTAGAGACGGTCCGACGCGGACTGACTGAGGAAAGGATCCCCCGACCCGGCTTCCAGGACTTGTTTGAGGACTCGGTTTCCTTATGCGAAGTCGGGAGCGAGATCTTGTTTCAGCAAAAGATCCTCGCTGGAAAAACGGATGAGGGATCGCCCTTGCGTAGCTCCAAGACCCTGATGCAGTATCTCTCCAACGTGACGCCGAACGCCGTGCGATCCCCCGGCGTTGAAAAAGAAGTCTACGTTCTTGCGACTCCGACCCCGGGGCGACGAAAGGCCCTTGAGATACTGGGGGCGGCCTTGAGATTGCAGCCGTAATCAAGGGCCGCTATCACCATAGAAGCTGAATATAATAGTCTTATGAGTCCGGCGGCACAGTGAGCTTGGGTTGGAAACATCCCTCGACGGGTCGCTGCCTGTGAGCCGAAGTTCCTAAGCCCACGAATACGGCTTGAGTTAGATCTCTCCGTGGTCGCGAGGTCGGCCGAGTCGTTTCCGCAAAGATCCATTCGTATTACCCAAGCGCATACACACGGCCACCAAGCACTTGCCGTACCCCAACCTCCAGCTCACGGCCTTCTAGCCATGTGACCGCACATCGGCCCGAGCCGTTTCCTGCACCGTGCGTACAAAATTCAGTAGTGCCCGGGATTCGGTTTCCCTCCGCCATACCAGGGACAATTCCACCTGGGGAAGATCTCCTACGACAGGTCGATACACCACACCGAGCCTGATCTGCTTTTGTGCGGATGCAGGAACCGGAGCCACGCCCAAGCCTGCGGCCACCAACGCTATGGACGCGTATTTGGTGGTCGTTTCCTGCGTGATGACCGGTGAGGCGCCTGCTGCATTGAAGCATGCGATGATCCTATCGTGCAGAGCCGCATGGAGGTGCCGGGGGAAGAAGATGAGCGGTTCTCCATCCAGAGCACGGAGCGGCACGGCGTCCAGGGCTGCGAAGCGATGTTCCGACGGCACCGCCAATACATAGGGCTCTCGCACGATGGTCTCCACCATCAAGTCTCGTGTGTCGTGCTGGAACAACCTCATGACGCCCAGGTGAATGCGGCCGGCTCTCACGGCATCGAGTTGCGCCAACGTGCGCATTTCCGTCAAGTGCATCTCAATCCGAGGGTACTCCCGGCGAAACTCGCGGATCGCATCAGGTAGAAACGTGTCCATCGCAGGCAGGACCAGGCCCACAGATATGCGGCCCACTACACCTCGCGCAATACCGCGGACCTTTTCGACCGCTGCGTCGGCCCGTTTCAGGATGTCCTCGGCATCTTCCAGGAAGGCCGCACCGGCCTCAGTCAGGAAGGTCTTCTTGTTCTTCCGAACAAACAGCGTCGCGCCTAACTCTTCCTCAAGGTTCTTGATCTGCCGGCTGAGAGGCGGTTGACAGATATGCACCCGTTCCGCGGCCCGGCCGAAATGCAGTTCTTCGGCCACTGCTACGAAGTACCGTAGTTGTCTCATTTCCATATGATGATACATATATGGTATCAAAAGGCGATGCAAGATATATTGGACATATGGATTGTTCCGGCTATCCTGGAACAGAGGCGGCACGTTAATGCCGTCCATGTTTTCGTAGTCCGGAGAAGACCTATGACATCAGTTTACGAGATGGAAACACATCGCGTGGAGGTTCTGAGATCTATGCGGCCCGGATGGATCGAGCTTCTTGCCGCATGTCTGGTAACCTTTCTTGTCGTGATTTCCTCCTCCGACGCAGGAGCAACCATGAATGCTGAAGGAAAAAGCGAACGGTACACTAGGGGCATGACCGCGCTGCAGGCCCTAGATGCAGAAGGTGCGGCGAAAGTGATGAAAGGCCTGCAAGACATTGCGCCCGACATGGCGCGGTTCATCATCGAATTCGGCTATGGCGACGTGTACAGCCGCCCAGCCTTGGATCCCAAGTCACGACAGGCAGCCACCATCGCGGCATTGACGGCCCTTGGGAATGCCGGACCTCAACTTAAATTCCATTTGCGCGCCGCACTCAACGTAGGGCTAAGCCCGCAGGAAATCATCGAGGTCATGTACGTGACTACGGTGTTTGCGGGCTTTCCCAGCGGTATCAACGGTATCAACGCGGCTCGGGAGGTGTTTCAGGAAAAAGGGGTGACGGTTGATCCGCATAGCCGGTCGCCCTTTTCTGAAAAGGCATCGCGACGCGAGCGCGGCCTGTCTGCCGTGAATCGCACGAGCAAAGGAGCCGGAGAGCGGGTATTGAAGAGCCTGGAAGACATTGCGCCCGACCTGGGAGACTTCATCATCGATTTTTCGTACGGGGACGTGATCGCGCGAAACCTTCTCGCTCCCAAGCTTAAGGAGATCGCCATGATTGCGGTGACTGTGGCCAAAGGCACCATGCAGCCGCAGATGAAAGTCCATGTGCACGCAGCTTTGAACGTAGGCTGCACCAGGGAGGAAATGGTGGAGTTGATGTACCACATGGCGGTGTACGCAGGGTTCCCGGCCGCGCTCAACGGAATCAATGGGCTGCGGGAGGTGCTTCACCAACGTGATGCGCAAGGGGTGAAGCCGTGAACCCTCCCCGGCAGCACTTTGCTTTCAAAGTGGGTCGATAATTTCCTTTGGGTGCCTGTCGCAGAACCCGGAAACAGGGCATGGATGAGTCGCAACGGTGCTCGCCGAGCCCAGATCGGAGCCCAATCAGATTCGAACTATTCCTGACCGGCCGTGACCGGACCGGACGGGGTTTGCCCACGGCCCTTCAAGCCGCCTCTTTGACTTCGATGTAGAGCTCAATAAAATTACGGAATATGGTCTGACCGACGGGAGTCGCTATGGATTCCGGATGGAACTGCACCCCTTCCACCATGAGGTCACGAGACCTCACACCCATTACCTCTCCCGTGGCGGTCCCAGCCGACACCTCCAGAGGATGAGCCACGGTTTCTTCCACGGCGATAAGGGAATGATACCGGGTGGCTGTGAACGGGTTGGGCAGCCCGGCATAGATGGTTCGTCCGTCGTGATGGATCTCGGAGGTTTTTCCATGGACCAGACTGGGGGCACGTGCGACCGTCGCTCCGAACACCTCGGCTATGCACTGGTGACCCAGGCATACTCCTAGAATGGGGATGCGACCGGCGAACCGTTCTATGGCCGGGCAACTTATACCTGCATCTTTGGGTCCGCCGGGTCCTGGAGAGATGACGATCGCTTCGGGCGCCAATCGTTCCATGTCTCCAAGTTCGATTGCGTCCGAACGAAATACTCTTACTTCCTTTCCGAGCATCCCAAAAGCGTGTGCCACGTTGTATGTGAACGAGTCGTAGTTGTCTATGAGCAGTATCATGGCAGTGTCTCCAATAAGCGATCGGTAGGTCGATCCACATATGGGTCGCCATTCCTGTTGTACCCGAATTGAATACCGGGCGACCAACCGTGGAATGACGACGTTGATTTTCAGAAGCATCAGGTGGCCATTGCAGAACATGTTGTCCGAAACACCCAAATCCCGCTGATGTCCTTGCGCCCAAACGGACATTTCTCTTGGCAACCGCGATTATGAATGCAGCTTTCCGTTTGAGAGAGCCGACTTGATTGAAACGGCCAGGGCATTCGCGGCGCCAAGCTGTTTGTCGAGCGTTTCGTGGGCCTGTATCTCTCGAATTATCGCGCTGCCCACCACCACGCCGTCCGCGGTACCCACCAGGGCCGCGGCCTGGGCCGGCCGAGAAATACCGAATCCCACCGCAACGGGCATTCGGCACAGACGTCGGATTTCTCGTACCTCGGTGAGCAGTCGGTCGGAAACGGAAAAGGCTGAACCGGTCACTCCGGTCATCGAAACGTAATAGAGAAAGCCCCTGGTCCTAGACGCGATAAGCTCCGCGCGTTCGGGCGTCGTCGTAGGCGCGGCCATCAGAATGGTGTCGATATTGTATTTTTGCGCGGCCTCCATCCACTCATCGGCCTCTTCGATCGGGAGATCGGGGACGATAACTCCGGAAACCCCCGCCTCCCAAGCCCTTGCGGCGAATCGTCCCGGCCCCATCCTTAGGATTGGGTTGAAGTAACTCATGAGAACCACGGGGCAACTTTCCCGGCCAAGGAATTGCTCAACCATCGTGAACACCCCTTCAGTGGTGGTGCCGCCGTCCAGAGCCGTTTTCGCGGCCCATTGAATGGTGGGACCGTCTGCGAGGGGATCGGAAAACGGGAGTCCCACTTCGATCACGTCCGCGCCGCTTTGAGCAAGGGCCGTGAGGAGGTGCAGGCAGGAGGACCGGTTGGGGAACCCGGCCGTAAGGTATGGTATAAAGGCGCATTCGCCCGCGGCGCGGGCCTTGTCGAACGACTCTTGAATCAATGATTTCATAGCTCGACTCCACTCAAGCGGGCTACCTGGTCCACGTCTTTGTCGCCCCTACCTGACAGGCACAACACGATAATCTCGTCTCGTCGTCGATTACCGGCTTCCCGAAGCAGGTAGGCCAGTGCATGGGCGCTCTCCAGGGCAGGAAGTATACCCTCCGTTCCGGCCAAGGCGTGGAAAGCCGCCAGAGCCTCGGAATCCGTCGCGGTGACATAATGAACCCTTCCGAGGTCCTTAAGATATCCGTGCTCCGGGCCGACACCGGGATAGTCCAGACCTGCCGCGATGGAATGC
>JAZDOF010001044.1:0-2423 GCA_043799015.1 Pseudomonadota bacterium
CGGCGGCTGTCACAAACCATGCGTGGCTTGCTGCAAAGCGGTCGCCGCCGTGCCCTAAGATCGTACCATCATCGAGCCCCACACTGCAATCGCTATTCATGAGGGGGGGTGGAACCGGCAGGCTCGGCTCCAAGTCGTAACTACCGCCAAGCGTACGACCTGGTCGCCTACGTGAAGGGGAGCAGCCACGCGCGCCCCTCCCGAGACCGGATATACCCCGAGATGAAGATTCTTGATCTTTTTGCGAACCACCCCCATGAGCAGGCCGCTTACCCGTATTTGATGGATCTCAGTACTCACCTTGGTTCCGTACCAGGCCCAAAATTCGGTTGGTCGGATCCCCGTCCTTGACATCCTTTCGGACGGCGTTTCTAACTTCCCTTTTCTTGAACTTGTTGCCACGCCGATCATCCGTCTTGGTCCGACGAATTGCAAGGTCCGGAGCGATTGCATGTTCCTGGGCGCCGGTAACCGGCACGGGAGTGGAATCCCGATTCTTGGTCAAGTATCGGAGGATCCGGCAAGAACTTTACTCAAATAGGCAAATACCCGAAGGGTCGGCATGCTATCTTCTTACCTGCGGCGACGGCATTCGGCACTGCCTAAGCCTTTGAAACGGCCCCCTATCGAAAGGAAAGAAGATGGAAGAGCAAATTTCGCGCCGCAGTTTTCTGAAGAAAAGTGCCGTCGCACTGGGCACTATTGCTGTGTGCGATTTCACAGGTACAGGCGGGACTTTTGCCGCGGAACAGAACAAATCCAAAGTGTTTTTTGCAAAGGATATCAGTGTCAACGGATTGCTGAAAATCTATTCCACAATCAGTCAGGGTTTGACAGGTAAGATAGGCATCAAGCTACACAGCGGCGAGCCTCATGGCCCGAACTTATTACCCATAGAGCTTATCAAGGGCTTGCAGCCGCATATTCCGAACAGCACCATCGTGGAATGCAACGTTTTGTATCCGAGTCCGAGAAAAACCACAAAAGGCCACCTGGCAACTCTGAAGACCAATGGATTCGATTTCTGCCCAGTCGACATAATGGATTCGGACGGCGAAGCCAGGCTTTCCATACCGGGAATGCGTGATTTCCTTGATGCGTGGTTGGACCCCACGTTGAAAGAGCGCCCATTTACTCCGGGGGTGCATCTCACAGAGATCGCTGTGGGCAAAAACCTTTTGAACTATGACTCCCTTTTGGTCTACACGCATTTCAAGGGCCACACGAGCGGTGGTTTTGGGGGATCGCTCAAGAACATCGCCATAGGCTGCGCGTCCGGGCAGGCGGGCAAGCGGCAGATTCACGGCGAGGGTTGGCCTAAAGGGCCGCTCTTTCTGGAGCGCATGGTCGAAGCGGGTAAAGGGATCGCCGCGCATTTCGGCCCGCATATCGTGTACATCAATGTCCTGAAGAACATCTCCGTGGACTGCGACTGTAATGCGCACGGTGCAAAGCCTACCTGCGACGACATCGGCATAGTCGGTTCAACGGATCTGTTGGCAATAGACAGGGCGTCCGTCGACTTGGTGTATGCGCTGCCGCAAGACCAACGACGCGATATTGTGGAACGCATCGAGTCCCGAAGCGGCCTGCACCAGCTTGAATACATGAAGACCCTGAACATGGGAAATGATCAGTATGAGCTGATCACGCTGTGAGGTGAAAGGGTATCCGGCGCTCGAACGACGCAGGTTCAAAAACCAAGTTACCCAAAAGAACCGCGGGAAACGGATTTCCAGGAGTCCCTTTTCGACGTTGGCGTCGCAGGAACGTCCAAGAAAGCAATCCTGGAAACACAAAATAGGAGGCGCCATGTCTGTTCCGGTCTATCTGGCGGAACTCACGGTTAAGAAGCCATCGGATCATCGTCAAGCCAAGATCAAACGGCTTTGTGATGCGGTTGGCCTGGCGGAGAAGGTGAAGCCCCTCGGCAAGGGTGGCGAGGACGAGGTGGTGGCCATCAAGTTGCATTTCGGTGAAACGGGCAACGATACCTATTTGCACCCGACTTTCGCGCGACAGGTCGTGGACTGTGTGAAAGCAGCGGGTGGCCGTCCCTTCCTCACGGACACGTGCACGCTTTACAAGTCCACCCGGCACAACGCTGTGGATCATCTGGAAACAGCCTACCGTCACGGCTTCACGCCCTACGTCGTGGACGCGCCCGTGATTATCGCCGACGGCGTGACGAGCAAGTGCTATGAGGAAGTCTCCGTCAATCTGAAGCACTTCGCCACGGTCAAGATCGCACAGGCCTTTCGTTCCGCTAACGCCATGGTGGTGCTCTCCCATTTCAAGGCTCACATGATGGGCGGCTTCGGCGGCGCACTCAAGAATCTCGCCATGGGCTGCGCTCCACAGTTGGGGAAGATCGACCAACACGGCAGGAACGTGGTGATATACCCCGGCTGTATAGGGTGCGG
>JAZDOF010001056.1:0-2044 GCA_043799015.1 Pseudomonadota bacterium
CGGCCGTCGTGCCGGTAAGCCTGCCGGCACGATAGAGGGTCGACGTCCGACAAACCTAGCCGAGGCTCCTTTGTGTCTTCGTGTCTTTGTGGCGGATTTCTTCTTCCCGGAACCTACCGACCGTGTTCAGAAATTGAACGCCTTAGCCTTGCGGGACCCCAATCGGTAACACGCGGAGCTTATGACCTTGGCCACTTCCTCGGGAGTGGACACCACTCCGCCCGGGCGACCGTAGAAGGACACTTCGCACCGACCGAGCACCGCGAGCCGCACGTCTTCCACCATTTGGCCGGTATTCATCTCGAACACCAGCATGGCGCCCACGCGTTCGCTGAGCTTGGCAAGGGCATCGTAAGGATAGGGCCAAAGGGTCTTGGGTCGGAACAACCCTACCTTGAGCCCCTCTTTCCTGGCCCGTTGCACGCCGCCCTTGGCAATGCGCGCCGCGGTGCCGTAAGCCACCACGACGAGGTCCGCGTCATCGGTCAGGTATTCTTCCTGGTCGGGTATCTCCCGCGTGATGGCTTGGTATTTCCTGGCGAGCCGCCAGTTGACTTCTTCTTCCAAGTCGGGATCGAGCCACAGGGAGCGGATAATGCGGCTGGGCCTGCCCTTGGCGCCGTCGAGAATCCACGCCGACCGATCGATGGTCGCGGGGTCGATGGGTTCGGGGAACACCACGGGTTCCATCATCTGTCCCATCATGCCGTCGCCCAGGATCATGACCGGGTTGCGGTACTTGTCGGCAAGCTCGAACGCCTGACGGGTCATATCCGCGATTTCCTGGCCGTACGCGGGTGCGAGCACGATGAGCCGGTAGTCGCCGTGGCCGCCGCCCTTGGTCGCCTGGAAGTAATCGCCCTGGGCCGGGGCAATATTCCCGAGCCCCGGGCCGCCGCGCATCATGTTGACCACGACTGCGGGCAGTTCCATGCCGGCCAGGTACGAGAGGCCTTCCTGCTTCAGGCTTATCCCCGGGCTGGAGGAGGAGGTCATCACCCGTGCCCCGGCTATGGCCGCGCCCATTACCATGTTTATGGAAGCCAGTTCGCTCTCGGCCTGTACGAAAACGGCATCTTCCATCTTGCCGAACTTGCCTGCCATGTATTCGGGCAGTTCGTTCTGGGGCGTGATGGGATAGCCGAAATAGGCCCGGCAACCGGCTCGTATCGCGGCTTCCCCGAGCACGTGGGTGCCGCGCATGAGCTTCTTTTGGGTTTGCTTTTCTCCGTGTGAAGTCATCTTGTCACTCGGTTTCCTGTTCGGGGGTTCCCTTTTCCTTTACTTCCCGATACACCTCGATGGCGACGTCGGGGCAGGTGATCGCGCAAAGGGCGCATCCCGTGCATTCTTTTCCGGGGTCGGACTGGTCCGGCCCTTTTACTCTCGAGGGGAAGTAGCCCTTCTTGTTAATCCCGTCGGACACTTCTATCCGTTTGTTCGGGCAAACGTTGATGCAGAGGCCGCAGCCTTTGCAAAGCTCTTGATCTATTTCGATTCGGCCTTTCACTTTTCTTCTCCATGCCAAGAGAGCGTAACATGGTAGTCTCCCTCTGCCCGTCGGTCGTGTCAAGCAAAATTCTCCGACAGGCCAACCGGCCAATATTACACATCTTAATGAATAATGCTTTTTTGCCTCTTGACAAGCCCACGCGACCTATGCTTTAGTCCGAGAGTTGACCCACGGTCCCGTCCATGCGCAAGGCGCAGGGCAGGCCGCTTTCCGAAGCCCCGAACCCCAGGACGGACCGAGGCTGGGAAATGCGGATCCGAGGTTCAACCGGAGGGAGTAGAAAAAAAAGCTTGAGGGGCCGTTAACTCAGGAGGTAGAGTATCTGCCTTTTAAGCAGAGAGTCGCTGGTTCGAGTCCAGCACGGCCCACCACGATTCAAGGCGTATGCTAAATCGAGGTTTCGATTTGAGTTCATTACGTCCCCATCGTCTAGTCTGGCCTAGGACACCGGCCTTTCACGCCGGCGACAGGGGTTCGAATCCCCTTGGGGACGCCAACAATATCAGGGCGTTAACGTTTTGGTGCTTATGA
>JAZDOF010001057.1:0-5501 GCA_043799015.1 Pseudomonadota bacterium
CACCCTTCCTTGGCCCCGGTAAAACCCAGGTCTTCCCTGAGCAATTCCAGGAGCGTACGGTTGGGTTCCACGGCCTCTGAATATGCTTCACCGTTGACGGTTATTTCCAATGGGACTCGGTTCATTGTGCCTCCATCCAGCTCGCTCCGTTCACGGCACGCTTCAGCGCACGAGCGAGGGCGCGTTTTGCCGTAACCGAGACCATGCGGATCCTGTAATCCGCCGGCTCGTCCATGTTGTTCGCAATAAAGGGCTGAGCGGCATTCATGGCGGCCGTCCCCGCATCGTCAAGGGCTTGTAGGTCATTCACCGGTTTGTTTTCAAGGACCTTCTCGGCTTCGGAAATCGTGAGAGGACCTCTCGATACCGCGCCGATAACCAGACGGGCCTTAACTATTCGGTCGCCGGACGTCTGAACGAAGGCCCCGGAGGAGACCACCGCATAGTCTATGGCTGATCGGTAGGCTAGTTTTTCAAATGCGGTTCCGGATCCGGGGACGGCTTTGGGGACAAGAATCTCGGTGAGGATTTCATCATCGGCCAAGGCCAGCGGATGCTCCCCAAGGAAGGAATACATTTCCGCTAGGGGAATAACCCGTTCGCCCTTCTTGGAGCGAACGACCGCCAAGGAGTTCATGGCGACGAGGGGCGGAGCGACATCCGACCGACACACCGAATGGCAGCGATCGGACCCACCTTCCCAGGCGAAGCACGTCTTGCCGCCCGCCTTGATGCAGGCCTGCCTGGCCTTACGGAAAAACTTGGACTGATTGAAATAGCGACAGCGGTTTTCCTGGCACAAGTTTCCGCCGATGGTACCGCTGAAATGCTGGATCGAAGGGGCGCCTACGGAATGAACGGCTTCATGGAGCCCTTGGATACCATCTCGGATAGGGCCGTAAGTAAGGATATCAGCGAGAGGGACGGCTGCGCCGATCCGGATTTGGTCTACGGATTCTTCAATGGCCGTCAGCCCCTTCAAAGCCTTGAGACTTATCAGATGAGAAGGCTGAACGAGTCCCTGCTTCATCCGGACCAGAAGGTCCGTGCCTCCGGCCAGTATGCGGCAATTCGACCCGTGGGTGGTTAGAAGTTCCAGGGCCTGATCGAGGTCCTGGGGTTGCTCGTAGGAAAAAGCCGGCAAGCGCATTGGTTCCTCCTTTACGGCCTTGCTCGTCAACCGTCGCAGGACAGTTTCTTGTCGGTCAACGGGTCAATCCCGCAGTGTTCGGCCCCTTTCTTCTTTTTTATGGCTGCAAGTATCCTCTCCGGGGTGATGGGGAGGTCCTTCATCCGAACTCCTACGGCATCATATATCGCGTTCGCGATGGCCGGCGCAGTCGGCACACACCCGGGCTCGCCGATACCTTTGGCCCCGAACGGCCCGGCTTCGTCAATGGTTTCGATGACCACGGGCTGCAATGGAATGGCGTCTTCGGCGGTGAGTACTTTGTAATCCCTAAAATCGGGGTTCATGTTCCGCCCTTTGTCCAAAATCACCTGCTCGGTAAGGGCGTAACCCACTCCCATAAGGACTCCGCCGTACACCTGACCATCCAACAACAAGGGATTGATGGCCCGTCCCACATCGTGTGCGGCCACGTAGTCCAGGATCTCCACCTTGCCGGTTTCCTCGTCCACTCTTACTCTTACGCCGTGGGTTCCGAAGGAATAGGTCGCGGACATGTTGCCGCGAAAATCGCGGCCCATGTTTTCGTTGGCGGGATCATAGAAATAATCGGCCATCATCATTTGGCCGCCGTGTCGAAAATGTGCGTTGCGAAGGAGTTTGGGGATAGGGACTTTGGATTCGGGGCTGCCCTTAACAAGAACCGCTCCGTCCCTTAATACCAGGTCGTCCACATGGGCCTCGAGGGCTTCGGCCGCTATTTCCAAAAGCCGTTCACGTATTTTTCGCGCGGCTCCCAGGGCCGAATTGCCGGCCACAAAGGTCGTGCGGCTTGCGTGTGCGCCCACGTCCCACGGACACACGTCCGTATCTTGATGGATCACCTTGACGTCATCCACCTTGATTCCCAGTTCCTCGGCCACGATTTGGGCGATTACGGTATCCGATCCCTGACCCATGTCCGAAGCTCCGGTGAATACGTCCGCCTTGCCGTAATCATCCATCTTGATAATCGTTCCGCAGCCGTCGGATTTGTATATTCTGGCCCCGCCGCCCACATGTATCAAGGACGCTACTCCCACACCCACGCCTTTTTCCTTGGCGCGTCCGGGCTCCAACTTGTCCGTCACGGCTTCGATGCATTCAGGGAGCCCGCATGTGGTTATGCGCAAACCCTGGGGCGTCACGTCGCCGGGTTGATTGCAGTTGATGCGACGCAACTCCATGCGATCGATGCCGGCGGCCTCCGCCAGCATGTCCATTGCGCTTTCGATGGCAAAGGTGGCTTGGGGATTACCGTAACCCCGCATGGCCTGGGAGTACGTGTTATTGGTGTACACGCACTTGGCCGTGTATCTAACGTTGGGCACCCTGTACAACGAGGTAATGGGCATCATCATGACGGACGGCGTAGTGACGCCCCAGGAGGTATAGGCGCCGTTGTCCAGGACCATCGACATGTCGCGATAGAGCAATTTGCCGTCCTTGTCGCATCCCATGGAGATGTCGATAATGGTCGGCTGGCGAGTTGAAGTGGCCTTGAACTCTTCCTCGCGATCAAACAAAATTTTCACCGGGCGCCGCGCATGCCAAGCCAAAAGAATGGATATGTGCTCGTACGCATACGTGTCCAGCTTGCTGCCGAACCCGCCGCCGATATAGGGTTTGATGACCCTTACCCGCCTGTCCTTGAGACCCATGGTCTTCAACGTTTCCAGGAAGTCCTTTTGGGCCAGTGACGGGATTTGAGTATTGGTGTAAACGGTCAGATTGTTCGAGTGGTCGAAATCGGCAATTGCGCCGCTGGTGCTCATGCAGCAATGCGTAACCCAAGTTGTGGTGAAGCGTTCCTGTACCGTGTAGGCCGCTTCGCGTTTAGCGGCTTCCACGTCGCCGTAATGGAGACTCCACGGCATTTTGAGTATATTGGTTTTGTGGTTCTCGTGTACAAGAGGGGCATCGGGCTTCATCGCCTCTTCGGGATCGAAGATCGCGGGAAGCGGCTGATAGGTGACTTCTATGAGTTCAACGGCCTTCTTTGCCGTCTCCGGGTCCACGGCCGCGACCGCGGCCACTTCGTCCCTGTAGGACCGCACTTTTCCCGCCTTTAGGGGAGGATTGTCCTTATAGACGCCCATGCGAACAGGGGGAATGTCCTCACCTGTCAGAACCACCCGCACGCCCGGAAGACTCTTAGCCTTTTCGGTATCAATTTTAACTATTTGAGCATGAGGATACTTGCTGTAAAGGATCTTCCCGTAAAGCATCCCGGGCAGTTTCACATCCTGTATGTATTGAGCCCGACCCGTGGCCTTATCCACGGCGTCCAACTTCGGGACCCGTTTACCGACCGCCGTGAACTCTTGAGTGGTTTCCATCCTTTATCCCATCCTTTGCTGTTCGTGGATCGCGTGAATAAGCCGAAGGATTTCAGCAACCCTATCCGTCAAACCGCCCTGCACCTCCGTGTAGCCGGAGCAGGCCCCGCGAGCAACCGTCACGGGATGCCTTAGCCGTCGGAGGGAGCAACGTTCCTGACCACAACGTCCACGTCTTCCGAGCTCTTATCTATAACCGCCTGAACGGATTCGAAAATGGGTACATATCCGGTACACCGGCAGAGGTTTCCTGCAAGCGCGTGTTTAATGTCCGCCTCGGAGGGGTTAGGGTTTTCATTCAAAAGGGCCTTGGAGGACATTATCATTCCCGGGCTGCAAAAGCCGCATTGAATTCCTCCGTGTTCCACAAAGGACTTCTGGAGTGGGTGCAGGGTGCCGTCCGCGGCGGCGAGTCCTTCTATGGTAACGACATCCGCCCCGTCCAACTCAGCGGCTATATAGAGACACGAGTTGACGGCCATATTATCTACGATAACCGTGCACGCACCGCATTCACCGCTTCCGCAGCCTTCTTTCGTGCCGGTCAAACCCAACTCTTCGCGCAACAGGTGCAGCAGGGTCCAGTGATCTTCGATCACCATTTGAAGGTAATTACCGTTAAGGCGAAACTTTATCTCTTTGGACATGCTGGAAGCCTCCGACAGGTGTTGAAAAGTCAATCCGCGGTAATCGATCCGGCCGACATCAAGCTGCCGAAGCCTTGATTCTCTCCAAACATTTCATTCCCATGCGACGCACGAACACGGACACCATCTCCCGTCGGTACCATGCGGAGCCGCGAATGCTGTCCCGGACTCGCGATTCGTCTGCGGCCAGCTTTCCGGCCTCCTCCAGGACTTCTTCCGTAATCTCTTTGCCGACCAGAAACTTTTCCGCACCAAGCGTACGGATGGGAGTCGGAGCGGCCACTCCCAACGCTACCCTGGCTTTCGTGCAACGGTTGGATCCTTCTTCAAGACCGAGCAACACGCCTATGCCTACAAGCGGAAGCTCCATGGCCGCGCGACGACCGAATTTTTGGTACGCGGCTCCAGTGCGGACGGGGTGCTTGGGTACAATGATCTCGGTGAGTATTTCACCTGGATTCAGCACGGTCATTCCGGGGCCCTCGAAAAAATGTATCAAATCCACGGAGCGTTCCCCGTTGGGACCGCATATGTTCACGCGCGAATCCAGAGTGATAAGCGGTATGGCGCCGTCCGCGGAAGGCACGGCATTTACCAAATTACCGCCGATTGTGGCCACGTTACGGATTTGCAATGACCCTATGTGCCGCACCGCATCATGGATAATGGGATAATGCATTCTTATGAGAGTTGATGTCTCAAGGTTCCGGTGGGTGGCAAAAGCCCCTATGTGCAACTCACCCGTCGCCGGATTCACGTTCATCCGCGACGGTCCGTTGATGTGGCGCAGCGAGACCAGGTAGTCCGGTGCTATCTTCCCCGACTTGATCTTGACCATCACGTCCGTGCCGCCGGCCACGTACATGGCCCCATCACCGTGGGATTGTCGCAATGAAACGGCTTCATCAAGGGTCTTGGGAACTAAATATGTGAACTTTTTCATCGTGGCCTCGGCTTGGTTTGGTTCAAGTGATGAATGTGAATATGCTCCACCGAGGAAACCATTCAGTCTCATAAGTGAATGGTTACCACCGAGGAAGCTTTCTACAGTGGTCGGTTGTCGAACACCCGCTTGGATTTTCTCTCTGAACGGGGCAGTGCCCCGCTATCACATATTTCAACATCGCAGCTCACCATAACGGCTTTCTTTACCGCCTCCGCCACCTTCCGAGCGATTTCCGGCCAACGCGCCTTATCCGTTCCCGCGCGACTTTCCACGCGCAGCGTCATGTAATCCTTACCATCATCCTTTCGATCAAGGATGATTTGGAATTCGGAACCGATATCATCAAGTTTCGACAGGACTGAATCGATCTGGCCGGGATAAATGTTCACCGCGCGGAAGAT
>JAZDOF010001093.1:0-4363 GCA_043799015.1 Pseudomonadota bacterium
CTCTAACGGCACCGGATTCGTCCAGAGGTACGTTGAAGTCGAAACGGAAAAACAACCGCTTCCCGCTTATGTCGATGTCCTTAATGCTCCTGACGGCCATTATATATTCTCCAATACACTACTAGACGGCCCTCTAACGGATAACGGGATTCCAGCGGAACCCCATCCCCAAGAATTCTCAATTACCGGCGGCTGCCCTTTGTTGCCGCCGAACGCTCCGACGGCTACAAAGCCGATCGGTAGGGAAGGCGTTCCCATGGTAACCATTCAGTCTCGTGGGGCAGGCTTTCCAGCCTGCCGAGGCTTTCTCAAACAAAATCCGCAGGCTAGAAAGCCTGCGCCACGTTGAGATCGGATTTTCCCGCTCATGACTGAATGGTTACGTTCCCATGTCCTTGCGTACCTGGATGAGGCATGGGCGTCCGTGTTTGTCCGCGGACCTCGGCGCCGTTGAGGTCTACTGCCGTTGCCTACGGCCTTCCATCTTCCCGGCCCATGTTCGTCGGTCGTCACCGCATGAATCCGGGACGGCCGCGGGACGGCACGGTTCGGCAACCACAACAAACCATCGGCGGCACCTTTGGTCAATTATTCCACTCTCCGTTCAAGGTCTACAGCCTTGCACCCACAAACGCGGCCAAATCAACCATGCGTTGAGAGTAGCCCGATTCGTTATCATACCATGAGAGCACTTTGACCAGTTTGCCGTTGGTAACAAAGGTGGATGGAGCGTCGAATACGGACGAATAGGTGCTGTTGACAAAATCGATACTCACCAAAGGCTCGTCGTTGTACCCCAAGATCCCCTTCAAACGCCCGTCGGCCGCCTTCTTCATGGCCGCGTTCACTTCCTCCTTCGTAACCGTCGTCTTTAGCGTCGCCACCAAGTCCACAAGCGACACGTTCGGGGTGGGGACACGGATAGCCAGCCCGTCCAATTTCCCGACGAGCTGCGGTATGACCAAGCCGACGGCGCTTGCTGCACCGGTGGTTGTGGGAATCATGTTCATCGCCGCGGCGCGTGCGCGGCGATAGTCCTTGTGCACCGAGTCAAGAATGTTTTGGTCCATGGTGTACGAGTGAATCGTGGTCATGAGACCGGACTCCACGCCGAACTCGTCGAAAAGCACTTTGGCCACGGGCGCGAGGCAATTGGTGGTGCAGGATGCATTGGAAACAACATTGTGCTTGGCGGGGTCGTACGCGTCGTCATTGACCCCGAGTACGAACGTCCCGTCCACTTTCTTGCCGGGCGCTGAAATAATGACCTTCTTGGCTCCCGCCGTCACATGCTTCCCGGTCTTTTCCCCGTCGGTAAACAAGCCGGTGCATTCGAGCACCACCTGTACGCCGAGGTCCTTCCAGGGCAAATTAAGGAGATCGTCCGTTATCTTAAGGGCACGCACCTTCTTACCGGATATGATCAGAGACTCATCATCATAGGCCACATCTCCAGGGTATGCTCCATGCACGGAGTCATGCTTGAAGAGAAACGACATCAATTTTGCATCCATTCTGTCGTTCACGGCTATCACTTCAATTTCCGGGTGAGCCAACGCGGCCCGCATTACGGTTCGTCCGATACGGCCGAAGCCGTTTATAGCCACTTTAGTTGCCATGCGATTCCTCCTGCAGGATTGTAAGACCGGATGATTCTAGTTGATTCTCCTAGGCCAGTCAATGATGGACAATTTATTATCTTGTCTTTTCAATATATTTCAGCTATATCCTAACATGAGAATTAGAAAGGAGGCCCCTGTGAAAGGCCTGCCCTCAATCAAGCAGCGGGGCCGCGAAACGAAGGGCATGGACTCCCCCACCGGTAGGGTGCGATACAGCCTTGGAAGGATACAGACATGTCCAGGGTCACACGCATTCTGATCGCCTTTCTTCTCTGCATTCCATGGGCGGTATTGTTCGGCACGTCCTTTGCCCAGGATCCCTCCTCGGGCAAATGGCAGATTGCAAGTATCAAGCTCTGCCGCACCAATCGTGGAGAAATGCATCCTCATATCGAAGTCTACGGCCGTTTTCCGGTTTACTCTTTCTTTGTTCCGCGACCCGTCTGGACCGTAAACGGCGCCGTGGTTGAAGCTCAACCCGCGTACGAGCGCGGCGCGCTGACTTCATTCACGCTTCTGTATGCTTCACACCTATTGACCGGGGACAATAAGAACACCATCAAATTCTCCTTGCCGGACCAAAACGGCGCCAGAGTCTTCCGATACGATACGCGCCGGCCAAGACCCGGGGAGTGTTACGAATTTTTCTGATGTAACCAACCGTTCACCGGGAACGATTCCTGAATCCTGGAAAACCAAACCACAAAGGCACCAAGACACGAAGGAAGGTAACCATTCAGTCTCGTGGGGCAGGCTTTCCAGCCTGCCGAGGCTTTCTCCCACAAAATACGCAGGCTAGAAAGCCTGCGCCACGTTGAGATCGGATTTCCCCGCTCATAACTGAGTGGTTACTCGGCGGCCGGCGTGAGCCGCGAGCCGGGCCGCCTGCGGGAAGCTTCGACGTAGGGCATTACGGCGGACATTTGGCACATATTGATTTGAACAGCGTCGTGCTGAGGTACCGGTCCCCCCTGTCGGGCAGGATCACCACCACCGTGCCGCCATCCATATCCTTCGCCGCTTGTATGGCCCCGTACACCGCAGCGCCGGCGCTCATTCCCACGAATATCCCCTGGGTCAGGGCGAGCCACCGGGTGGTATCGTACGCCTGGTCGTCATTTACCGTTACTATGCGATCGATCCGCCTGGGGTCGTAAATCTTGGGAACAATAGCCTCGTTCATATTCTTGAGGCCCTGAATGGCATGGCCCTCAACAGGCTCCACCCCTACGATGCGTATCTTGGGGTTGTACTCCTTGAGCCTACGGGACACGCCCATGAGTGTTCCGGTAGTACCCATCCCGGCCACGAAAACGTCCACTTCGCCCTTGGTCTGTTCGATCACCTCCCTGCCCGTAAACATGTAATGGGCCTCCACATTGTGAGGGTTTTCGAACTGGTTGAGCATACAGTATCTCTCGGGGTCGGATTCCAATATTTGATGGGCCTTCCGAATAGCGCCGTCGGTCCCTTCACAGGATTCGGTGATCTGCAATTCCGCGCCGAAGGCCATGAGGGTATTGCGTCGCTCTATGCTCACGCACCCGGGCAAGGTGAGCAGGCATTTATATCCCTTACATGCCGCGACCATGGACAATCCGATGCCGGTGTTTCCGGATGTGGCCTCGATGATGATCTTGTCCCGGCTAAGCTTCCCTTCCTGTTCGGCCTTTTCGATCATGTACCATGCTATGCGGTCCTTGATCGACCCGCCGGGGTTGTTTCCTTCCAGCTTCCCCAGGATTTGAACGTTGGAGCCGTTGGGGTGATGAATATTGACTAACGGGGTGTTTCCGATTAGATTAAGGATTCCCATACGCTTGCCTCTTCATGAAGTGCCGAATCCTATTAGTTACCACGCATGCCCTCCTTCCCGCAAGGTTTTCACGGAAAAAAACGCAACCATTCACTTACGACGGGGAAATTCCAATCCCAACGTGATGCCCCACAAGAGTGAATGGTTACAGAAATACCGCAAGGGAAGGCGACGAGGAGTATCAACGAGCTCTTCCGTCTTCGCGGTTCAAGCATCATCTACCGCGATGAACGCTCACTTATTGTCTGAAGATCCCGCTTTTCCCGGCGGATTTTTGTAACAACGTTTTTATAGTATATACGCTCCTTATCGTACCTCATCTAATTTATTGACGAATGTAACCCACGGCGGTATCTTCTGATCAACTCGGGTCGCTCACCCCCGGGACTGCGTAAGAGACCGGTCTCCCGAACCGCCGCTAATGAATAGTAGCCCGGGTATCCCGGGTTTCAGCCCCGAACCCGTCTCACGCGGATGGGGTGGACCGGCCAAGCGAATCGCCACGCTCGGAATTAAGGAGTAAAGGAATTATGGCCATCCTGACCATCTCCAGACAGCTCGGCAGCGGCGGCAGGGAAGTCGGGCTGGGAGTCGCTTCTTTGTTGGGCTATCTATACATAGACCGACAACGAATTATTACGGACCTTAAACGCATAGACGATATTTGGGAGCAATGGGGCAGACATCTGGACGAACGCGCCCCTTCGTTTCTCGAAAAGCTCGATTTTTCAGTGACGGCCTACGGGGCCCTCGTCCAGAATATCATTCTGAATTTCGCCCTGGAGGACCGGGTCGTCCTGATGGAGAGGGGCGGCAACTTCCTCTTGCAGAATGTCCCCCACGCGTACAGGATTAGAGTGGTCGCTCCCTTGGAAGCCCGTGTCGACCGAATTTCCATGAGGGAATCCGTTGACACCTACAGCGC
>JAZDOF010000404.1:0-3675 GCA_043799015.1 Pseudomonadota bacterium
GATCAATCTCCCCGCGTGCCCCAGTTTCTTGCGCAGCCCGACCACCGTTACATCCACGGCGCGGTCCGTAACTGCATAGTCCTCTCCTCTGACTGCGGCGATTATCTGAGTACGACTGTACACACGGCCGGGTCGGCGGGCAAGAAACTTGAGAATTGCGAATTCCGTAGCCGTGAGGGTTACGGGCTGGTCTTGTACCAGCACTTCGTATCGGTCGGGATCAATGGTTACTTCGTGGAGTTTCATCACGCCATGCCCGTCGGTCTCGGTCATCCGGGCTCTCCGGCGAAGGGTCGCCTTTATCCGCGCGAGCAAGACACGGGGGCTGAACGGTTTGGTTATATAATCATCCGCTCCCAGTTCCAGTCCGGCCACGATATCGGAGTCCTCGGTTTTAGCGGTGAGCATGAGGATGGATACCTGCGCGGTGCTGGGGTCGGCCCGTAGGGCGCGACAAACTTCAAGGCCGTCAATACCGGGCAACATTAGGTCCAGGACCACCAGATCGGGGACGTCTTCAAGGGCTAGGGACAATCCTCGTTCCCCGGATGCGGCGCATTTTACGATATACCCCTCTCTGGCGAGGTTGTATTTAACCAGCTCAAGTATGTCCGGCTCGTCGTCGACGATGAGGACCTTCTGATTAGGCACTTTAGTCTAAGCTCCCGGAGTATTGTTTTGTTTACGATCATCCGAGGAACGGACATTGAGACCGTTCGGCGGGACCGCCGTTCCGACCGAGAAAGACCAAGCAACAGCGGCACCAAGAATCGAAGAGACCCGGAAACGGTTCGCCGATCACGGATCAAGCCTCGACGGCCATATTCGGAGGATCTCTGAAATTATCGGCCGGACCCGTCGTAACATGATCCTCCTCTGTTCGTCTCCGGTTAGTTGAAGGTTAGAAATAGGTTACCTCGCGGTTTATAAAAACCGCGTTAATTCTGTGACCATTACCCGTTTCCATGATCCCTCAGGTTTTCGATCCGGCAGGTGAAGTCTTTGCTCATCTGCCGGAGCGATTCGTAGAATGCCTCGAAGGACTTATTGGAAAGCCAACGATGAAGTGGTGCGGCGCGGACCATGGACGCGATCTCGTCTTCCCTTTTCTCAAATGTCGTAATTTGCATGGCAGACTCAAATACTACCTTCGGGTTGGCCACTGCAAACTCCGTGGCGGCGCGGCCGGTGCGATATGCAATCCAATTGCGATCAGCGCATAACCAACATTCTATGTTTCGATCACACACGGCAAAGACGACAAAATGGCGGTGCTCGTCCGCACACCGGCCGCTATCGGCCTTCAGCACGTCTCGCCAGTACTCGTCGTTTGCGTCTCGCATCAAGATGATCAGTTCAGCTCCTTTTGAACTCAGTTCGATGCACGTCTTGGGAATCTCCCGTCGTTGGCTCTGTCCGGATCGGCCTCTGAACCGACCTTCGACTAATTCTACCGCCGGACACCACCGGTCACGCAAACCTCTTAGGAACGCCCGGTCCGTGCTGCCTTCGACCGAGTAGCCTGCTTTCATGCCAACATCTCCCGAAAATGCATTTCGCCAAGAGGCATCTGGTCCAGAAGCTCCTTCACCTTTTTCGGATCCGGCTTCTTGAGGACTGATGATGGATGGCCGGATTTTACTATGTGTATGCCGTCGAGGTTGTCGTCAAAAAGATCTATGAAGTAGGGACTGTGGGATGTGAACACGAATTGCCCGTTCGCCCCTGTGACGTCGATCCTCTCCATGAGTGGCTTGAGAAAACCTACATATAGGCCGTTTTCCGGTTCTTCGATTATCGTTAGGGGAGAGAATCCCGAGTTGCGTGCCCGGGACTCAGCAATGAGGATTGCATAGACCATGCCTATGAAACGCATCGTACCGTCGGAAATGCTGCGCGCACTCAATCGATGCCCCGCCTTGTCTTCAGCAAACAAGTGGACATGCTCCGGATCTGCAGATGAAAAACTAAAGAATTCAAGCTGTGGTTCAAGCAGACGAACTATGTCGATCAATGTGCGTTCGATCCGGGGCTTCTCATTGTGAAGTGCAAAGAGTACGCGACTCAGGTTCGCGCCATCGCTCGTCAAGGAGTCATTGCTCCGGACCACATCCGGACGGCGCAAGGCATCGGGCGAGAAGCTGTAGTAACTCCAAGAGCGCAAGAAACGTCTGAAAAGTATTGCCCGTTGATTATTCTCCAGTTCGTACAATTGAGACAACATGGAAGCATTATTGGGGACTCGTGCTTGAGCATAATAGGGAGGTTCTTCCCGCTTTTTTACAAAGCTTTCCTCATGGAGCATACGTACTTGGCCACCGAGGTTTTCGAGCAGCAACGTCTGAGCAAATGGGCCCCCGCTTGCCGTCAACTTCTCTTCCTCAACGCTCAGTGACTGGGCCTCGGTCACTTCACTCGTGCGGGTGCTGAGACGCATGGCGTAGTTGAATGAAATTGTCTCCGCGTCATTCCTCAGTGTGCAATCGATTTCGAACTCCACGACGGCGTTGTCCTGCACCTGAAAGTTCGTCAGGTTCCAACGTTCGCCCAGCGTGGATAATATTGCGGCGTCCAGGCTATTCTCACTGGAAAGGCCAAGGAACCGCAACGCAGAGCAAAGGTTGGTTTTGCCGGCATTATTCGGTCCTATGATCAGGTTTATCCCTGCCGGCCTGAACTCGAAGTTGAGTAAACTCTTGAAATTGTTAACATATAAACGACTGAGCATGAAAGCCTCCCAGGTACTTGAGTGGCGACAAGACAACGGTTGTTCAGAAGGGCAACGAACCATCCCTCGTTCTTGTCTTCGCTCTTAATTCTAATGTGCCGCCTCCTATTCGTCGTCTGCAAGGTACTGTTGTCACGCCTGTAGAATCACGCATGCAACATGCATTGCTTCAGTGTGTGATATGGTCCGACCAATGAGTCCTTCAGCGCTCGTCACGGCCTGAAGCCATCATATCATCCTACCCGACTATGGGCAATTCTCCGGAGGTTGGACATCAAGGCGGGTTACCGTTACGTACAGGTTGAGCCGCAACAGTATTGGACCTGTCCCTTTCATATGAGCGACCTACAATCCCAAGTGGCTCGGATCCTGAGTCGAGTAATCTCGCAACCTGGCGATATCCTTGGTCGGTGCGCTCCCGCAGAGGCGGCTGTATTCTCTGCTGAACTGAGAAGCGCTTAAATATCCCACATGTGAACTCGCAGTAGCGGCGTCCATCATCTTGGACAGCATGAGACGCATCGCTTCGCTTAAGGACGGCACGCTTGATGCACCTCATCATTGCGGCCTCCTGGAATTAACCGGGGTCACCTGCGGTATTGATCGTCGCCGATCTTTTCCATCCATTCGGCGCTTTTGCCTTCGAGTTGTTCCTGGACTGCAATGATACGTGCTATCGGGAAGCTTATGACCGTTTGAGTGGGGAACTGAAGCTCTTGGTGGAAGAAGGGAAGTATCCGAGAGACCTCAACAACGATAGGGCTTTCAGAACATGGCGGGCAGACTGGGATTGCCTCTCATAGAGGCTGAGCCCCCTCCTCAAGAATATCGAGATATTCCTTATAGACGTATATCCTGTCCCTGGCTTTGCCGGTAATCTCCTTCACTGCTCCGATCTCTTCCAGCCTTTTCAGGGCTGATGTTACGGTTGGTTGAGATATTCCCAT